>NZ_BAAAZP010000107.1:0-48279 GCF_039536965.1 Nonomuraea antimicrobica
TGAGGGTGGTGCTGCGCGGTTTCTGCGTTCGGTGGGTGAGGCGTTCGTCGCTGGTGTGGATGTGGACTGGCCGAAACTGTTCACCGGGGACGGTGGGGTTGGCACGCTCGGCGAGGCCGCCGGGGTCGGTGGTGGGGTTGGTGGGGTGGAGTTGCCGACGTATGCGTTTCAGCGGCGCCGGTTCTGGTTGGAGTCGGTGCCGGTTCTGGCTGATGCGAGCGGGCTGGGCCAGACTGCTGCTGATCATCCGTTGCTGGGTGCGGCGGTGCAGGTTGCCGATACCGGTGAGATCGTGCTCACTGGTCGTTTGTCTCGGGCTGGTCAGCGGTGGCTGGCCGATCACGCTGTGGGTGCCACGGTGTTGTTTCCTGGTGCGGGCATGGTGGAGTTGGCGGTTCGGGCGGGTGACGAGGCCGGGTGCCCGGTGCTGGACGAGCTCACCCTGCACGCCCCGCTGGTCATCGCTGACGAGCCGGTGGATGTGCAGGTGCGCGTGGCCGCGCCCGAATCGGACGGGCGACGCGCGGTCAGCATCCACTCCCGCACCAACGCACGCACAGATTCCCGCACCGTTTCCGGTGCTGGTGCTGGGGTGTGGGTGCGGCACGCGGAAGGCACACTCGCCTCTGCCTCAGCCGCTGGAGAGGAGCGGCGGTCGCGGTTCGATTTGGCGCAGTGGCCGCCTACCGGTGCCGAGCCGGTTGAGGTGTCGAACCTGTACGAGGTGCTGGCGTCGGACGGCTACAGCTACGGTCCGGCGTTCCAAGGGCTCAAGCGTGCCTGGGTGCGTGATGGTGAGGTGTTCGCCGAGGTGGAGCTCGGCGAGCGGGAAGCGGCCGAAGCCGCCCGATACGGCTTGCATCCCGCTCTGCTGGATGCTGCCCTGCATGCCACGACCCTCACCGGCCCGCCGCAAGCAGAGGTACAGCTACCGTTCGCCTGGACCGGGGTGCAACTGCTGGCCTCGGGCGCCACACGGCTGCGCGTGCACATCACGCCAGACCAGCACGGAGCCGTCGCCATCCACCTGGCCGACACCACCGGCACCCCCGTCGCACACATCGACGCCCTCGTCTCACGACCACTACCACCCGGCGGACTGGCCGCCGCCCAAGCGGACCACGACTCGCTGCACTACGTGAAGTGGGTGATCCCGCCTTCCTGGAATTCCAGCCCAGTGGAAGGAACGGTTGCGATCATCGGCGATGGGGACACCGATGTGGTCGAAGCGCTGCGGCAGGGCGGTGTGAAGGTGCGCTCTTACGCGGATCTGGAGGATGCGGGCGCCGATGACGATCTCGTGGCCGTGGTCGTCCCCTGCCGGTTCGCGGATGGGCAGGAGCGGCTCGAAGCGCTGCGCTCAGAGCTGGATCGGGTTGTCGGCACTCTGGGACGCTGGCTGGGTGAGGAGCGGCTGGCCGGGACGCGGTTGGCGCTGGTCACGCGGGGTGCGGTGGCGGCTCTGGGGACCGATGGTGCTCCGGATCTGGTGGGTGCTGCGGTGTGTGGGCTGGTGCGGTCGGCGCAGGCCGAGCATCCGGGCCGGATTCTCCTGGTGGATGTGGACGAGGCGCCGCAGTCGTCGCAGGCGCTGGTCTCGGTGCTGGGCGTGCAGGACGAGCCGCAGTTGGCGGTACGTGAGGGGCGCGTGCTGGTGCCCCGCCTGGCCAAGGTCGCCACCTCCACCGACCTGCACACCCCCGACGGGACCGGCGCGTGGCGGCTGGACAACCCCACCAAGGGCTCCCTGGATGCCCTGACCCTGGTGCCCGCCCCGGAAGCCGACCAGGAACTGCAACCCGGGCAGGTCCGGGTGGCGGTACGTGCGGCCGGGCTGAACTTCCGCGACGTCGTCGTCGCCCTCGGCATGGTGCCCGAACAGGGAGGACACATCGGCGGCGAGTTCGCCGGAGTGGTGACCGAGTTGGGCTCGGGTGTGGAGGGGTTGCGGGTCGGGGATCGGGTGCTGGGTTTGGGGGAGGGGACGTTCGGTCCTCGGGTGGTGGTTGATCGGCGGATGGTGGCGGTGATGCCGGACGGTTGGGATTTTGCTGGTGCTGCGTCGGTTCCTGGGGTGTTCGCTACGGCGTGGTATGGGTTGGTGGATTTGGCTGGGTTGCGTTCGGGTGAGCGGGTGCTGATCCATGCGGGTGCGGGTGGGGTGGGCATGGCCGCCATTCAGATCGCCCGGCATCTCGGCGCCGAAGTCTTCGCCACGGCTTCTCCGGCCAAGCAGCATCTGTTACGCGGCCTGGGTATCGCGGAGGATCACATCGCCTCTTCCCGCACCCTCGACTTCGCCCGCACGTTCGCCGGACGCGGTATGGATGTGGTGCTCAACTCCTTGGCCGGGGAGTTCACCGACGCCTCCCTCGACCTCCTCACCGGTGGTGGCCGGTTCATTGAGATGGGCAAGACCGACCGGCGCACCCCGGCCCAGGTCCACGCCACCCACCCCCACGCCGTCTACCGCAGCTTCGACCTGATGGACGCCGGCACCGACCGCGTCGGCGCGATCATGACCGAACTACTCGACCTATTCGGGCAGGGGGCGTTGCAGCGGTTGCCGGTCCGCTGCTGGGACGTCCGTCAGGCCGGGCACGCGTTCCGGTTCATGGCTCAGGCGCGGCATACCGGCAAGATCGTGCTGACCATCCCGCATGCCCCGGATCCGGACGGCACGACACTGATCACCGGCGGCACCGGCGGCCTCGGCGCAACCCTCGCCCGCCACCTGGCCGCGACCGGCCAAGCCCGCCACCTCCTCCTCGCCTCCCGACGCGGGGACCAGGCGCCGGGCGCCGACCAGCTCCGGGCCGACCTGCAAGCTGCGGGCGCCCAGGTCGAGTTCGCCGCCTGCGACCTCTCCCACCCCGAACAAACCCAAGCACTCCTAGCAGGCATCCCCGCCGAACACCCACTCACCGCGATCTTCCACACCGCCGGCGTCCTCGACGACGCCCTGATCACCAACCTCGACCACGACAAAATCGACCGAATACTCAAACCCAAAACCGACGCCGCCTGGCACCTCCACCAAGCCACCCACCACCTCGACCTGGCCGCCTTCGTCCTCTACTCCTCCTCCGCCGGGACCTTGGACAGCGCCGGACAAGGCAACTACTCCGCCGCCAACGCCTTCCTCGACGCCCTGGCCACCCACCGCCGCCACCACGGCCTACCCGCCCAATCCCTCGCCTGGGGACTCTGGCAACAACCCAGCGGCATGAGCGCCCACCTCACCCACACCGACCTCACCCGCATCCACCAAGCCGGCTACCAGCCCATCACCGCCGAACACGGTGACCGACTGCTGGTCGCGGCGCTGACCCGTCCTCAGCCTCACCTCCTCCCGCTTCCCATCGACGTGCGCGCGCTGGCCCGCAGGTCCGATGACGTCCCGGCGATTCTGCGCGCGCTCGTGCCCGCGGCGACGCGGCGGGTCGTCCGTAGCGGGCCCGCGTCCGAAGTGTCGTCACTGCGGCAGCGGCTGGAGGGGTTGCCGGCGGCCGAATGGACCGGTGAGATCACCAAGATGGTGCGCGAGAGCGCGGCGAGAGTGATCGGCTACAGCGAGGCCGATGCCGTCCGGGCGGAGCAGAACTTCCTCGAGGCCGGTTTCGACTCGCTGACCGCGATGGAGCTGCGCAACCTGCTGAACCAGGCGACGGGGTTGCGGATGCCGGCGACGGCGGTGTTCGACTACGGCACGGCGGCGGCTCTGGCGAAGTACATAGCGGGGGAGATCTCCACCGGCGGCGTCCCTGGCCCGGCCGCCGTCGCCTCCGGTACGGCCGAGCCGGACGGGGGCGGGTCGCTGAGTTCGCTCGTCCGTGCCGCCGGTGACGAAGGGAAGCTGTACGAAGGGCTGGAGCTGCTGGAGGCCGCGGCGCGGCTGCGCCGGTCGTTCGGGACGCTCGAGGAAGTCGGCCGCGACTATCCGCCGCTGGCGCTGGCGTCGGGCCCGGCCCAGCCGAAGCTGTTCTGTTTCAGCACGCCCATGGCGTTGGGCGGCGCGTCCCAGTTCGCCCGGTTGGCGCAGCACTTCCAGGGGGTACGCGACCTGTACGCCCTCCAGGTGCCCGGGTACGCGCCGGACGACAGCCTGCCGGAGAGCGTGGACGTCGTGGTCCGCATGTGGGCGGAGTCCATCCTGGAGACGGCGGGCGGCGATCCGTTCGTCGTGGTCGGATACTGCGGCGGGGGCAATTTCGCGCACGCGGCCGTCACGTACATGGAGGCGAAGGGGGTGCGTCCGCAGGGCCTCGTGCTGCTGGACACCTTCCTGCCGGACAGCGACGTCATCGGCGAGTTGGGCGGCGCGATGCTGGAGGGGATGTTCGACAGGGCGGCGACGTTCGGTCCCTTCAGCGACACCAGGATGTCGGCCATGGGACGGTACTACCGGCTGTTCAGGGAGACGGAGGTGGTGGACATCGAGACTCCGGTCCTGTTCCTCAGGCCGGACACCCCGCTGCCCTCCGGCCCCGGCGGCGAGAGGTCGCGGACGGGCGACTGGCGGGCCTCCTGGCATCTGAGCCACGAGCTGTGCGAGGTCCGCGGCGATCATCTCACCATGCTGGAGGGCGAGTCGGGGTCGATCGCGCAGGCGATCGAGAAGTGGCTGGCCCGCCCCACCGGACGGACGCGCGAGGACGGGACGCCCCACGGCCCGCAGGCCGCGGACGGCTGAGCGGTCGCACGAAACGCACAGGAACGCACGAAAAGCATAGGAACGCACAGGAACGCGAAGGAAAGCGGGGATGCGGCCCGGCCTACCCCTCCGGGGAGGGCCCGGGCTGCCCCTCCAGGAAGAGGGAGATGCCGTCCAGGAGTCGGCGGAGGCTGAACTCGAAGATCTCCTCCAGGTCGGTGAGGACCCCGGGGTTGCTGTGCAGCGCGGCCTGCCTCGGGTATCTGTCGGTGCCCAGCTCCTCCAGCACCGCCGGCACCTTCACGGCTCGCCACTGGCTGAGCGAGATGTGGCCGCCCCGCCGCTCGGACGCGATCTCGCTCACCCTGAGCAGGGCCAGGCCCTGCACGATGCCGCTCACGCCGAGGTAGATGTGGTGGGTCGTCACCGGGTCGAGGCCCAGGCCGTCCAGTGCGCTGAGACCTCGCTCGAACCCGGCCAGCAGGCTGGGAACGAGGGGCGGCTGGACCGTGGCGATCACCTCCAGGACCCAGGGGTAGGTCGAGTACAGCGCCCATTCCCATCGGGCCGCGGCTTCGAGCTCGGCCCGCCATCCGCCGCCGCCGGGCAGGCGCTCGCCGTCCTCGCTGAACACGGCCTCGACCATCAGGTCGATCAACTCGTCCTTCCCGTCGATGTAGTTGTAGAGCGACATCACCTTGACGCCGAGCTCGTGCGCCACGTACCGCATGGACATGCTCTCCAGGCCGTCGGCGTTGGCGATGCCGATGGCGGTGCGGACGATGCGCTCCCGGGAGAGCCCGGCGTCGGAGGCGGAGCGGGGCTCGGCGCGAAGGGCGGGCGTGGGCGCGCTCCGTTCGCCAGTCGCCCGGCCGGTCTCCTGATCGGGCCGTGAGCCGAGGCGGGCCCGGTAGGCGCGTGCCTGGCAGGACCGTGAGCAGTAGCGGGGCCTGCGCCCGCGGGGAGCCGCCGTGAGCTCTGTCCCGCACTGCGCGCACGTCAGCATGGCGACCTCATTTCGTCACATCACATCGACCTGTGAGGAAATGTTATCACCGTCATTCTGTGATGAAAAACCGATGGGAGAGTGTGACGAAAATGACCCCGCCGAGACTGTTCTGGAGACGAGGTCGTTCGCATCGATAGAGGTTATCTAGAACATGAGAGGAGTGAGAGGAAAATCCGATTTGTGTCACTGGCCGATTGCCGCTATTCACGTATGCTGTACATTAATCACGCGTACACAGTACGAGAGGAGTGTGTTCGATGGACGCCGGTGCGGACAGGGCGGGCTGGAGGGAGTGGACCGGCCTGGCGGTCCTCATGCTGCCCGTGCTGCTCATCTCCATCACGGTGACGGTGCTGTTCTTCGCGCTGCCCTCGCTCAGCGCCCAGTTGGAGCCGACCGGGGCACAGCAGCTATGGATCGTGGACATCTACGCCTTCCTGCTGGCCGGCCTGCTCATCCCGATGGGCTCGCTGGGCGACCGGATCGGCCGGCGCAGGCTGCTCCTGCTGGGAGCGGCGGCGTTCGCCGTGACGTCGGCGATCGCGGCGTACGCGCCCAGCGCCGAGCTGCTCATCGCCGCCCGCGGCTTGCAGGGGGCCGCGGCGGCGACGCTGATGCCGTCCACGCTGGCTCTCATCAGGGCCATGTTCGCCGACTCCCGCCAGCTCCAGATGGCGATCGCCCTGTGGGCCGCGGTCTTCACACTCGGCAGCGTGGCCGGGCCGATCGTCGGCGGATGGCTGCTGGAGAGCTTCTGGTGGGGCGCGGTCTTCCTGATCAGCGTGCCCATCATGGCGTTGCTGCTGGTGCTCGCCCCGCTCCTGCCCGAGTACCGCGACCCCGACCCCGGGCGGTTCGACATCCTCAGCGCGGCCCTCGTCCTCCTCGCCGCCCTGCCCCTCGTCTACGCCGTGAAGCAGGTCGCGGAGCAGGACTACTCCGTGTCCGTGTGGATCGCGGCGGCGGCCGGGCTGGTGTTCGTCGTGCTGTTCCTGCGCAGACAGCGCAGGCTGCCCGACCCCATGCTGGACCTGGCCCTGTTCCGCAGCAGCGCCTTCGGCGTCTCGCTGATCGTCGCCACGATGGCGGTGTTCGCCCTGGTCGGGACGTTCTATTTCATCACTCAGTATCTGATGTCGGTGCTCGGGATGAGCCCGATCGTGGCCGGGCTGATGACCCTGCCGACGGCCGTGAGCTCGACGGCGGGCTCGCTGCTCGGGGCGGCGCTCACGCGCTGGGTCAGGCCGGGGCACGTGATGGGTTACGGCATGCTCTCCGGCACGGCGGGCTTCCTGCTGATCTCGCAGCTCGACGCGGACGTCAACCTGCCGTTGCTGTTCGGCGGGCTGTTCCTGCTCGGCTGGGGCATCGGCTCGGTGCAGGCGCTGGCGTCCGCCATGGTGGTCGCGACGGCGCCGCCCGCGAAGGCCGGGTCGGCCTCGGGGCTGTTCGAGTCCGCCACCGAGTTCGGGCAGGCGTTCGGGGCGGCCATCCTCGGCAGCATCGGGGTGGCCGTCTACCGGGCCACGCTCGCCGGCGAGATGCCCACCGGCGTGCCCAGGGAGGTCGCGGAGGTGGCGGACGAGACCCTCGGCGGCGCCCTGGCGGCCGCGGGCGAGCTTCCGGACGCCGTCGGCCGGGCGCTGGCGGCCGCGGCGTCCGGTGCGTACGTCGACGGGATGCAGATCGCGGCGTACGCGGGCGCCGGCATCATGCTGATCATGGCGGTCCTGGCCTTCGGCTACCTCCGTACGGCGCGGATCGAGCCGGACGGCCCCGCGGCGAGCCCCGGGCACGAGTCCACCGCCGGCGAGTCCGCCGGCGGGCAGGCGGACGAGCCGCCCGGCGATCTCTCGTCGAGCGACCGCGCCGGGAGGGGGGACCGTACCGCCTGAAGGGGGGTCAGCAGCATGGCGGGAGTGTCGGAACCAGGGCACTCTGGAAGACGAAGGATCTTCGAGGTGCCGGTCGCGCTTACCGATCGAAGGGAGTCGGAGACGTGCATGACCAGGACATGGAGCACTTCTCGGCGTCCGAGGACGAGACCCCGGACTCCGGCGCCCATGCTGCCGAGGCCCCCTGGCGGCACATCCGGGAGCTGCGGGAGCGGGCCCTGGACGACTACCGCTCAACGGTGGAGCAGACCGCCGCCATTCTCGCCGCCGAGGCCGGTATCAACGCCTCGTCCGAGGTGCTCGAGGTGGGCGGCGGCTGCGAGGCCCTGCTGTGCTATCTCGCCCGCTGGTTCGACCTGCGCGGCGAGGGGATCTTCCCGCACGAGGCGTACGTCAGGTTCGCGAAGGACCTGTGCAGGAGCCGTACGCACCAGTTCGACATCGACTTCCGGCAGGCCTCGGTGCTGCGGCTGCCCTACGAGCCCGGCACCTTCACCCACGTCGTCAGCCACGGCGCCCTGCACAGGGCGCCCGACAAGCGGCGCGGCCACGCGGAGATCCACCGTGTGCTGCGCGCCGGCGGCTTCTTCGCCCTCAGCGACTTCTTCCAGCTCCGCAGAACCATCAGCGAGCGCACCCGGCGTCACGTCCACGACCGGTTCGGGTGGAGCAGCGGCCACACGCTGCTGGAGTGCCACGTCGCCTTGGAAGAGGCCGGGTTCGAGATCGTCTCGATCATCAACCTCGACGGTTTCCTCAAGCTCGTCCTGAGGGAGAACGCGGCGGCCGCCCGGATGCGCGCCGAGCGGGAGGCCTGTGCCGCGGGGCGCGAGGATCCGCCGGACCTGTCCTCCTGGGACGAGGTGTGGGACGCGGTCGATCACGGGGAGGTCGGGTGGGCGACCCTCGTCGCACGCAAGCCCGACTACGCCGACCCGGGAATTCCCCGTGGCGCGTAGTCCGCGGACTCCTGCTCTTTCGCGGAGAACATCCGCGAAAGGTCGTTCCGCCCGTTCACGTGGAGCTTGCGGTAGATGCGGGTGAGGTGCTGCTCCACCGTGCTGACGGTGATGTGCGCCCGCTTCGCGATCTCCCTGTTGGTGTAGCCGAGCGCGGCCAGCGAGGCGACACGATACTCGGCGGGGCTCAGCAGGTTCTGGCCGTTCTGCAGGAGGGCGGCGCCGAAACCGGTCTCGATGGCGCTCTCCACCGACTGGCGCAGCGGCTCGGCGTGGACCTGCCGGACGACGGTGTCGGCCTGCCGGCCGACGAGCCGGGCCTTGTCCGTCTCGCCCAGCGCGGCGAGCGAGTGGCTGAGGCGGGTCAGCGCGTGCGCCAGCTCCATGTTGTGCCCGGAGTCCTGCAGCATGTCGATCGCCTTGCGCAGGAGCTGCGGGCGGCGTCCCATCTCCTCGGCGGCGGCGAGCACCATCAGCGCGTACCCCCGGATCCGCGGCGAGTGGCCGTGCGGCAGTGCCTGGTGCAGCTCCAGGAACTTCCTGGCGCGGGCGTTGTTGTGCAGGATGACCGACACACCCGCCGCGCCGAGCCGCCACGGGACGAGCAGGGGCGTGTCGACCTCCCAGGTGTCCATCAGCGTCCCGCACTTCAGGAAGTCGTCGAGGGCCGCGTGCGCCCGCCCCACCGCGACCCGGTAGCGGCCCCGCGCGCCCAGGTAGTGCAGCCCGTACCTGGTCCGGTACACCGACTCCGGCAGCGGGTGGCTCAGGTACCGCTCGGCCTCCTGGTACTCGCCCATCTCCGTGTGCGCCTCGATCAGGGCGGCCAGTGGCAGCGCCGCGAGCACGCCCAGGCTGCGCGGCGGGAGGGTGCGCAGGGAGAGCCGCCCGTACTCGACGGCCTCGGGCAGCTCACCCCTGCGCTCGGCGATGTGCGCGCGGAACGCCGCGAACACGCTGGTCAAGGTGGGTGAGGAGTGCCGCTCCGCCAGCCTGTGGAGTGCCTCGGCGAGCGACGACGCCTCGGTGATGCGGTCGGAGTAGACGAGGCTGAACAGTGCCGCCTCGACCAGTTCGACGTCGAAGTCGCCGGGCTGCACCGACTGGAGGAATCGCTCCGCCGCCATCAGGTCGGCCTTGGTCTCGCCCTCGCGCAGGGTGGCGGCGAGCGCGGCGACCGTCATCGCGTGCAGGCCGTTCGGGAGCTGCTCGCCGCCCTCGGGTAAGGCGGAGGGCCGGTACGTGCCGCGCAGCCGGTGCAGGAGCGGGGGATGCGTGCCGGCCAGCCAGTGCTCGGCCGAGAGCCGCCGCATGCCGGCGTGCCCGTCCTCAGGGTCCGCCCGCCCCGGCCCGGTCGCGCACTCCATGCCCTCCAGCAGCCCGAACAGCTCCTCGGCCGCGTCCTCGTGGCCGAGCCACAACATGCGGGTGAGCAGCCAGTACACGTCGTCGGCAGCCAGCCTGCCGTCACGCGCCGCCTGCATCAGCGCGCGGCTGTGCGCGATCATGCTGGACGGATTGAGCCGCCAGAGGGCCTTGGTCAGCGCCAACGTGACCGCCGCCCGGTCGTCGTCCCCGCCGCACAGCTCCACCGCGTGCCTGAGGTAGCGCACCGCGAGGCGGTAGTCGTCGGCCGCGATGGCCTGGCAGGCCGCCTCTCGTACGAGGTCCAGCGCCCACGGCTCGTACGGAGGCCCGCTGGCGAGGACGTGGTCGGCGATCACACCGGGCTGCATGCCGACGATGTGCAGCAGACGGGCGGCCCGCCGGTTCAGCTCCCGCAGGGTGTTCGCGTCCATCGAGTCGAGGACGGCCTCCCTGGCGGCGCGGTGGCGAAATTCGTGCGCGTTCATGAGCCCGGTCTCGGTCAGCCACCCCAGCGTGCTCTCCACGGTCGAGGGCTTGATGCGCAGCATCTCGGACAGCAGCGGGGGAGTGGCGTACGGGCCCAGCACGGCGGCGACCCGCAGGAGCCGCAGGGATAAGCCGTTGACGCGGTTCAGCAGGGTCCGCACCGACCCGGCGAAGTCGTCTCCGACCACCAGAGGGGCGGTGGCGCCGCCCGCGTCCTGCCGGTCCTCGATCAGTGCCCGGACGAGCAGGGCGTTCCCGCCGCTGACCCGGTGGATCTCGTCGACCAGCTCCGTGCCCGGCTCGGCGCCGAGCCGGGCACGGGCCATCCTGGCGATCTCGTCCGGAGAGTACGGCGTTAGCTTGATCCGCCGGCACTGCGGATGGTGCATGAGATCGCTCTGGATCCCGAATGGAACGCCGCTCGGCTCTTCCGTCACCGTGAAAACCATGAAGATACTTGTGCCGCGCAAACGGTTGATGAAGTGCAGCAGAATATCCAGCGAAACTGAATCCGCGTATTGAATGTCATCGATGGTTATCAATACGACGCTCTGCTTCGCCCGGTCCGCGATCGTCTCCCAAAGGCCGTGCGTGACGCCGATCCAATTGAGATCCTCCGGTCTGATCCCTCTCGGCCCGGCGTTCAACACCGCCGCGCGCAACGGTTTCAACGCCTCCGGCGTCGCGCCGAGCACGGCGCTCAGACTCTGGGATATCTGGTGCACGACGCCCAATGTGATGTTCTGTTCATTCCGCAGACATGTGGCGCTCAGATGGGTCGCGCCCGCCCGCGCGGCCCGGTCGGCGAAAGCGTGCACCAAACCGCTCTTGTCGAACCCCGGAGGGCCCGTTATCAGGGCGAATCCGCCGTGGCCTTGCTCACTTTCCGTGAGCATGGCTTTGAGCAGCATGATTTCGTTTTCACGTTCAGCAGACCGCATTGATTCTCCCGCACCCGACCCCGACTATGGTGGAAGCTCAAATGAAAAGTCGCCGCAAGTTGCTCCTATAGTCTGACCGGAAAATAGCCTTCTGCGCCAGAGCGCGGCGGCGGGCCCCGGCGCGGGAGACCCGAACACCCGCCTTGCCCGCGTCCCGCATACCGGGCACCGACCAGGGCCATTCGGTCAGCCGGTGACTCCTCTCCACGGCAGCGGGTCGCCGCCTGCCGGATAGGGGGCTCTAGGGGTTCAAGCAGGTGGAGGCGGGCGCGTAGCTTCGTTGCATACCCGCCGGCGTCCGGTGGACGTCCCACGAACATCCCGGCCGCCGAACTGACCATTCCTTGTCCCCCGGCGTTGTCCCTGGCGTTTCCGGTGTTTTCGGCCCGAATGGGAGGATCATTTTGGACGGCTCGATTTCGGTGGCGCTTTCTCCGCGACCGGCTCTCATTCACCATTTGCTGGACGAGGCCGTGGCCGCGAACCCCGGCGGGATCTCCGTGCGCGACCGCCGGGGCAACTGGGACTACCGACAGGTCGCCGCGCTCGGCCACGCCTTCGCCGCCTGGCTGGCGGCCAGGGGCGTCAAGCCCGGCGACCGGGTCATCGTGCGACTGCCGAACGTGCGGGAGGTCGTTCCCATCCTGTACGGCACCGCCCGGCGCGGCGCCGTCTTCGTCCCGCTCAACCCCGGGATGAAGGCGTACCACCTGCGGTCGGTCCTGGAGGACTCCGAGCCCGCGCTGGTCATCGGGGCCGGCGAGGCGATCGGCGAGACCGGGTTCCGGCCCGTGTACGGCCTCGATGAGCTGTGGCCCGAGGTGGAGGCCCTCGTCGGGCGCCCCGGACCCGACGAGTCCGACGAGCCCGAGGCCGCCCCTGACGACGTCGCGATCCTGATGTACACCTCGGGCAGCACCGCGGCCCCCAAAGCGGTGGTGTGCACGCACGCGCAGGTGACGTTCGCCGCGTCGGCCATCAACGCGGTGCTCGGCTATCGGCCCGATGACGTCGTCTTCTGCCGGTCGCCGATGTCCTTCGACTACGGGCTCTACCAGATCTTCCTCAGCACCCTCGGCCGCTCCGGGCTGGTCCTGGCCGGCGACGGGCCCGACCCGGCGCTGCTGCGGCAGATCCAGGAGTTCGGCGCCACCGTCGTGCCGATCGTTCCCTCGCTGGGTTCCATGCTCGTCACCCTGAGCAGGCGGAGCCCCGGCTCCGCGCCCGCCGTGCGGATGTTCACCAGCACCGGCGCCGCGCTGCCCGCCGCGACCGTCGAGGGCCTGCGCGAGTGCTTCCCCAGCACCCGCGTGGTGCGCATGTACGGCGTCACCGAGTGCAAACGGGTCACCATCATGGAGCCCGAGCGGGACAGGGAACGGCCCGACTCGGTGGGCCGGCCGCTGCCGGGGACCCGGGTGCTGATCCTCGGCGACGACGGCTCGCCGCTCCCCACCGGAGAGGTCGGGGAGATCGTGGTGGCCGGGCCCAACGTGATGGCGGGCTACTGGCGAGCCCCCGAGCTGACCGCCCGCGCCTACCGTCCGGACGACGCCACCGGGGAGGTGCGCCTGCACACCGGCGACTACGGCCTCCTCGACGAGGACGGCTACCTCTACTTCGAGGGCCGGCGCGACGACATGTTCAAGCGCAAGGGCGTCCGCATGAGCACCGTCGAGATCGAGACCGCGGCGATGGACGTCCCCGGGGTTCGCGCGGCCGCGGTGCTGCCCCCGGGGGAGCGGCACGACCTCGCGATCCTCGTCGAGGGCGAGCTGGCCCCGCACGTCGTCCTGCGCGAGCTGGCGCGCCGGCTGGAGGCCGCGAAGGTGCCCGCGATCTGCCGCGTCCTGCCGGTCTTCCCCCTCACGCTCAACGGCAAGAACGAGCGCAAGGAGCTCGTCCGCTTCCTCGAACCCGGCGTCTGACCGGTCAGTCCGCGGCCGGGGCGTCGATCCGTACCCGGCGCGGAGTGACCACGGTCAGGACCGCCACGGCCGCCAGGAGCGCGGCGCCCAGGTGTCCTCCACTGCTCGGGGATGACGCTGGGCACCGCCGCCGTGCGCTCGGTCAGCACACCGCCTTCTGCGTCAGATGCGAGGGCAGGTCCTTGCGGCCGGTCACGTTCAACTTGCGGTAGATCCTGGTCAGGTGCTGCTCTACCGTGCTGACCGTGATGAAGATCTTTCTCGCGATCTCCCTGTTGGTGTAGCCCAGGGCCGCGAGCGAGGCGACGCGCTGCTCGGCGTCGCTGAGCGCGCTGATGAAGCCGCGGTCGGCCTCCTCCGCGCCGTTCCCGCCGGCGTCACCGGTGGAGACGCCGGTCAGCTTCGAGCGCAGCGGCTCGGCGCCGCAGGACCGGGCCACGGTCGCGGCCCGGTGCTCGATCATCTGCGCCCTGCTGGACTCGCCCAGCTCCTCCAGCGTCCGCGCCAGGTCGACCAGGGCGTAGGCCATCTCCAGGTGGTCGCCGGAGGTCTGGAGCACCTCGACGGACTCGCGTAGCAGGGAGGGCCGTTGACGGAGGTCGCTGGCGGCCGCGCGCAGCCGCAGCGAGACCCCCTTCGTACGCAGGGAGTGCCCGCTAGAGAGGCTGCTGTGCTGCTCGACGTACTGCAGGGCCTGGCCGGGTTCCCCCATCTGCAGCAGCGCGGCGGCGGCGCCCTGCCGCCACGGCGTGAGCATGGGCACGTCCAGGTCCCACTCGCGGGCCAGCCTGCCGCAGGTCACGAAGTCCTTGAGCGCGGCGAGCGGGTGGTCCGCGGCCAGGTAGTAACGGGCTCGGGCGTCGAGGTAGTGCAGCCCGAAACGCGTCTGGAAGGCCGTGTCGGGAAGGGGCATCCGCAGGTACCGCGTGGCGGCGTCGTACTTGCCCATCTCGGTCGTCGCGCGGAGCATGACGGCCAGCGGCAGGGCCACCACGACGCCGAGGCTCCTCGGCGGCAGTACGGTGAGCGCGATGCCCGCGTACTCCTCGGCCGTCATGAGGTCGCCCTGACGGATCGCGATGCAGGAGCGGAAGGCCGCGAGCAGGGCGCGCCAGGTGGGGGAGCGGCGTTCGGTGGCCTCGTGGTACAGCACGTCGCACCAGAGGACCGCTCTGTCCGTCCGGTCCGAGTAGACCAGCGCGAGCAGGGCCGACTCCACGGTCTCCAGGTGCGAGTCGTCCAGGGTGACGGACTGGAGGACCCGCTCGGCCGTCTTGACCGCGTCGACGCTGGTGTCCTCCCGTAACACGGCTGACATCGCTGTCACGGCCTGCGCCTGAAGGCTCAGGCCGTGGATCGCGCGCTTGGCCCGCGGCGGAGGCGCGGCGTTCCTGCCGGTACGCAGCAGTACCGACGGGTACGAGTGCGACAGCCAGTGGTGGGCGGCGTCGACCTGGACGGCGAAGTCCTCGTGACCGGCCTCGTCGGCCCCTTTGACCAGCCGCTCGAACACCTCCGCGGCCTCGTCGAGCCGCCCGTCCCAGAGCTGGAACCGAAACAGCGTGTACATCTCGTTGGGACCCGCTTCGCCGTTCATGGTGGCCTCGGTCAGCGGGCCGATGTGGCGGGCCACGGCGGCCGGGTTGAGCTGCCACTCCGCCCGTGCGAGCCGCGCCCTGGCCAGCGTGCGCCGCGGGCCGTCCACGTTCAGTTCGGCGGCGAGCTTCAGGCACTGGATGGCGAACTCGTGCTGGTCGTCGGCGAGCGCCTGGCCCGCAGCCTCGTGCAGCACCGCGGGGGCGAAGGAGGCGCGCAGGCCCGGCGCGCCGAGCAGGTGCCCGGCGACGACGGCGGCGGCGACCCCCTGGGCGTGCAGCAGGGCGGCGGCGCGTCCGTGCGCCTCCTCGCGCTCCCCGGGGTCGAGCTCCTCCAGCACCGCCGACCGGGCGGCGGGGTGGCGGAAGAGCGTCCGGTCGAGGACGCCGATGGCGCCGAGCCGGTTCAGCGCCTGCTCCACGACGCCCGGCTGAACGCCCAGGAACTCCGACAGCAGGGCGGTCGAGGCGTTGTGGCCGAGGACCGCCAGACCTCGCGCGACGCGGGACATGACGGGATCACATCGGTGCAGCAGGCTGCGCACCGATCGGGAGAACGTGTTCCCCGCCACGAGCTTGACGGGCTCCTGTCCCGCCGCGCCCTGCGAGTCCTCCAGCAGCGCGCCGGCCAGCAGGGGGTTGCCGCCGCTGATCTCGTAGCAGGACGGGCCGAGCTCCTCCGCCGCGCTCTCGCCGAGGTCGCGTGCGAGCAGCCGGGTGACGCCGTCCGGTGACAGGGACGCGACCTTGAAACGGTGACAGTGGGGATGGTGCATCAGATCGGCGTCGACCGGGAGCTCCGCCCCCTCCGGCCATTCCGTCGCCGTCATGACTATCAGCACATTCGCCGTCTTCAACCGATTGACAAAATGTACGACAAGTCGCCACGATAAAGAGTCGGCATAATTTACGTCGTCCACCGTGATGAGCAGTGGATTGGTTCGCGAGAGGTCTAATATCACCGACCACAGGCCCTGTGTGACGTGCAGCCATTCAAGCCCCTCGGGTTGCGATTCGGAGTGTTCCGCATGGGAGGCGGCATTTTCCAGCAGGCGTGCCACGTGGGCGGCGGAGTCGGGCGGCAGGGCCGCGCTGTGGAAGATCTGGCTGACCGTTCCCAGTGACAGGTTCTGCTCCGCGCGCGAACAGGTGGCGCTCAGCCACGTCACGCCGGAGTCCACGGCCTGCTCGCTGAAGGCGTGCATGAGCTCGGTCTTTCCGGTGGCGGTCGGACCTGTGATCATCGCGACGCGGCCGCGTCCTTGCATGGACTCCGAGAGCAGGTCGGTCAGGCGGGCAAGCTCGTTCTCACGCTCGATCGGTGACATCAGGACCCCCGATGGCCTCGTTACCCTCCGCCGCGCTTCATGGACAGCCGCGCGGACGGATAGAAATCAATTCTTGCTCTTTCGCGGTGTGGTGCCTCTTGCGTGGCAGGCCGCTACCGGCCAGGTGGCCTCTCAGTTACGGGAAAGCGTCGGCGAGTTCGCCGGTCGGTCCATTCAGCACGTCGCTGTCTCACTTTCCTCGCGCGATGTTCCGGCGAATTCATCACCTTGCTGCGCGGGGCCCGGCCGGGACCGCCGGTGAATAACCCGCGGCACCGTCTCGCGGGCATGATCCGCGCTCTAGCGAAATAATCACCCGATCTGACCCGCGAAGCAAACCCCTTCCAACCCCTATGTCAGGGGTCGATTTAGGGGGAGCAAGGGTGTGGTGACCCTCGGTCGGGGTGTCCTGGCCCGTCTGCTGGGGCCGGTTCGATCACCACGGATCGTGGTCGTGCCGCCACAAAAAGGCTAGCCGACCTGCCGTAGTGGCAGGCCGGCGTCGAGCGAGGAGAGGGGTCAGTCGGAGCGGACAGAAAGGGCGTGGTGGAACAGGTTGTGCGGGTCCCAGAGGCGCTTGACCCGCTGCAGTCGCGCGTAGCAGTCCTTGTAGTAGAGGGTGTGCCACGGGACGTCGGAGGTGTTCCACCGGGGATCGGCCAGGTCGGTGTCGGCGTAGTTGATGAACGCCCCGTCGTCCTCGTCGCCGGCGGGCACCCCGGCGCTGTCGGCGTAGACGTCCTGGTAGAGGTCTCTGATCCAGCTCAGGTGCCGGGCGTCCTCGGCCGCACCCTGCCAGCCGACGAGGTATCCGACCAGGAAGACCGAGTCGCGGTGCGGTACGGCGGTCGCGTCGGCGGCCACGGCGTTGACCTGACCGCCGTAGGTGTTGATGAAGAGGGTCGCATAGGGGTAGCCGTAGTCGGACCGGGTCAGGTGCCGATAGGCGGTCGCGATCTGCCGGTCGGTGAGGCGCCGCCGCCGGTAGCCCGACTTGATTTTGAAGCGGCGGTCGGGCAGGGCCGACTCGCCGGGCGTGGGCTGGGTGGCGGCGGCGAGCCACGGAAGGGTGAACGACTGGACGCTCGGACGCACGTCCACGCCCTGCCCGAGCGCGTTCATGAGGTCGTCCAGCAGCCGTTGTGCCCCGGTGTCGGTGGCGATCTGCCCGGTCAGGTTGATGGCCTCGCTCGGCCTGCTGGGCAGGCCGAACTCGGCGTACAGGGGGGCCGCCGGCGAGCCGGGCTCCGAGTTGCGCTCGCCCCACTCCCCGTAGTTGCGCATCAGCCTGACGAACGACTCCTGGTCGAACTCCGGCCACGGCCAGTCGACCGAGAAGCACAGCACCGTGGAGGGAGGTCTGGGGAGCAACGTGCCGGGGTCGCCGTGGCCGGCGCCCGGGGTTCGGAACCAGTAGCGGGTGACGATGCCGAAGTTGCCTCCGCCGCCGCCCGTGTGCGCCCACCACAGCTCGCGGTTGGGATCGGCCGGATCTCCTGTCGCCACCACGGACCTGGCCCTGCCGGACCGGTCCGCCACGACCACCTCCACCGCGTGGAGATGGTCGACGGTCAGGCCGTGCAGCCGGCACAGCGCGCCGTACCCGCCGCCGCAGACATGCCCGCCCACTCCCACGGCGGGGCAGGTCCCGCCGGGCACGGTCACGCCCCAGCCCAGGAACAACTTCCGGTACATCTCGCCCATGGTGCAGCCCGCCTCGACCATGAAGGCGTCGCGGTGCGCGTCGTACCGGACCGCGGACATCGCCGAGAGGTCGACGAGCGTGTGCACGGAAGGGTCGTCCACGAAGCCCTCGAAGCAGTGGCCGCCGCTGCGCACCACGATGCGCCGGTCGGCGCGCACCGCGTCGTCGACCACCCGTATGACGTCCTCGGTGGAGACGACCGGCCGCACCTGCTCCGGCGCGCAGCGGAACCGCTGGTTGTAGCCCCTGGACACCAGCGAGTGGTAGCGCGGGTCCAGCGAATCCACCGCGGCCACGGATGCGATCGCGGTGCCGGAGAGAACGGTCCTTTGGATGGAATCGACCATGATCGGCCTCCTCTGGAGCGTTGGGGGATGGAGATTTCCACGCTAGAGAAGAAGGCCGGGGTGAAACGATCAGGCGTACCCGACCAATGAAGGTAGGGTATTCCCGACTATCGCTTTTGACTGACTTGACTTTTCGAGTTTACGGGTCGGCGCTGGGAGCCAAGCCGACGCATCCGAAAACACCCGCGGCCGTGGTCGGACCGCGCTCACTTGCAGTCCTTTGTTCGCCCGGAGGAGGCCATGGTGATCGCAGATGGCAAAGAGGCCGAAAAAGCGGAGGATCATCCCACCCGGACGGGCTCGGCTCAGGAGCGGCAGGGGACGGGGCGCGGAAGAACCTGGTGTAGAGGGCGGCGGTGATTGTGCGGGCCGTGTCGAAAAGGAATTCCACCGCCTTCTCCAGAAGTTCATCCGGTGCGCCTACTGAACTTGCTCACGATCTTTGACGGCACTTCACAAAGATCGCCAGAGCCGCCTTCATCGCGGACCGGGTTTGGCTGCGGCCCTGTCTGGAGGGACCAGACCTGACCGGAAGGCGACGATGACGAGATGGACCCGGTCGCGGGCATCGAGCTTGGTCAGGAGGCGGCGCACGTGGGTCTTCGCCGTCCCCTCGCCGATGTGGAGCCGTTGAGCGATCTCGGCATTCGACAAGCCCTGGGCGATCAGGAGCAGAACCTGCCGTTCACGCTCGGTCACCCCGTCCAGCGCTGCTTCCGCCGATACGGGATGGATGTCGGGCTGGGCGGCGAAGTCGGAGATCAGCCGCCGGGTGACGCTGGGGGCCAGCAGCGCCTCTCCCGCGGCGACCACCCGGACGGCGGTCAACAGGTCCGGCGGCGGGGCGTCCTTCAGGAGGAAACCGCTGGCACCGCCGCGCAGCGCCTCATAGACGTACTCATCCAGGTCGAACTCGACAGGGTAGGCATGTTCGGCCACTCCGCGGGCGGCGCCACGGTCGCCTCCGCCGTGCTCGAAGACCCGCGCATCAAGGCGGGCCTCAGCTTGGACGGACCCGTCGCCGGCCCTGTGGTCACCTCGGGACTCGATCACCCGTACATGCTGATGGAGGCCACCAAGGCCCGGCGGGAGAACATCCCCGATCTGGCCACGTTCTGGTCGCACCTAAGAGGTTGGAAGCTCGCAGTGCGCGCCGACGGCGCTGAACACGCCTCCTACACCGACCTCGAGGTGATCATTTCCCAGGCGGCGCCGGCGCTGGGTTTGAGCGCCGCGCAAGTCGCCGAGCAGATCGGCACGCTCGTCCCCGCACGGGCAGTGGCCATCCAGCGCGCCTACCCGCTCGCCTTCTTCGACCGCCACCTGCGCCGGAAGGGACACCTGCTGGACCGGCCCTCTCGACGCTTCCCGGAGGTGACCTTCCGCCCGTAAGCCG
Source organism: Nonomuraea antimicrobica (assembly GCF_039536965.1). Lineage (NCBI taxonomy): Bacteria > Bacillati > Actinomycetota > Actinomycetes > Streptosporangiales > Streptosporangiaceae > Nonomuraea > Nonomuraea antimicrobica. The sequence goes on from NZ_BAAAZP010000107.1 coordinate 19,612, forward strand.
TGGGGCCTCCGCACCACATCGAACGACCGGCGAGTGCGTACGTCAATGCGCATGATCGTGTTCCTTTTGCGCCCGGGCCGGCTAGGCCCAGAGCGCGCCCAGGCGGCGGGCCGCTTGTCGGACCTCGGCGTACGAACGGGTGGAGCTCTTGGCCTGGCTGGTGACGTTGGCCCCGAGTGCGGTTGAGATGATCGCCCGGACAGCGGTCCACCGGTTCTGGTAGCGGATCTGCCAGCCGATCCAGGCGAGTGCGTCCGCTTCGGGTTTCCAGGCCGCCTCATAACGGGCGGCGGCGGTGTCCAGTGATCCGGTGGCCAGGCACTGGTCGAGGACCATCGCCGACTCCAGGGCCGCGTTGCCGCCCTGGCCGATCGGCGGGAAGGCGGCTGCGGCGTCGCCGAGCAGTACCGCCCGGCCGCCGTGCAGGCTGGAGCAGATCAGCCGCTGGCCCAGGTGGACGCTTTCCCGTCGGGAGAACGCGGCGATCGCCTGCTCGCTGGTCAAATCCCGGGCGCGGGGGACGTGCCGGCCCAGCCAGGCGGCGGCCTGCTCGGGAGAGGCGAAGGAGGTCGGCTCGCCCACCCCGATCACGCACAGCCAGCGCACTCCATCCGGCCTGCCCTCGTCGGCGGTCACCCCCGCGAGGGCGAACGGACTGAACGCCAGGCCGTTGAGGTAGTGCTTGTCCAGCCGGTCGCCGACCCGGTCGAGCTCCAGGATGAGCCCGTAGTTCGGGATGCTGGAGGTCTCGACGGTGAAGCCCTCGACCTGTTCCTGCATGGCCGTACGCACCGCCGAGCCCGCACCGTCGGCGCCGATGAGGAGGTCGAAGCGCCGTCCGGCCACCTCACCCGCATGGACGTCGAGCGCGCGCACGTCGGACTCGAACTCGAAGTCGATCAGGTCGCGATGCCGCTCCTCCACGAGGGACATGAGCGCTCGCATGATGTCGCCCCGCGAGCCGATCCAGCCAGGCTCGGACCACCGGTCGATCACTCGGCCCGCGAAGGTGATCCCGCGGAACGGGGTCATGTGGGCGTCGAAATGGGCGACGGCGTCGATGTGCCGCAGCGCCCGCAGCCCGTGGCCGGTGAGGTCGATCGGGTAGGAGCGGTCGGGGTTGAAGCGCGGCATGCTCTCAGGGTGGCCCTCGCGCTCGAACACCGTGCTGCGTACGCCGCGCCGGGCCAGCGCGACGGCCGCCGTCAGTCCGCCGGGGCCGCCTCCGATGATCGCGATGTCTGCCATGCCGCCTCCGATGGTTGATTTAAAATCAATGATACGGGATCACCTAGACTGGACGGTATGTCCACCACCCGAGCCGAACGCGCCGCCTCCACCCGCAACAAACTTCTCGACGCGGCGATCGAGCTGTTCCTCGACAAGCCCTACGACGAGGTGTCGGTGCACGACCTCGCCAACGCCGCCGGGGTCGCCTACGGGCTGGTCGCCCACCACTTCGGCAACAAGAGGGGTATCCACCTGGAGGCCATGCGGCAGATCGCCCGCCGCATCGAACTGGGCCCGCCGCCACCCGGCCCCGCCGGCACCCGGATCCGGCAACTCCTCGGTGACCTGTTCGCCTCCATCCAGCAGAACCCGGCCGCCTACCTCGGACTGATGCTCAGCGCCGACCCCGACAGCCGCGCCATCATCGACTCCTCCAAGCAACTGGCCATCCAGGCCACCGGCGAAATCCTCGACCTGGACCCGGAGCGACCCGTCGTACGGCTGGCGATACGATCATGGATCGCCGCGGTCAACGAGGCCGCCGTCGACTGGCTCCAGGGCGGGTGCGAGATCCCGGCCGACGATCTGATCGAGATGCTCCTGGCCCCCCTGGGCGAGCTGCTCCATCACGCCGCGCGGATCGACCCCGCACTCAACCCTGCCTCGGCCTTGTCCGCCATCAGGGGACGGCACTCCTGGGCCCGTACGCCATGAGCGACCACCTCAGACAAGGTGAGCCTTGTGAGCGGCGATGACCAGGTGGACGCGGGTCCGGGCATCGAGCTTGGTCAGCAGGTTGCTGACATGCGTTTTCACCGTGCTGAGGCTGACGTACAGGCTTTGGGCGATCTCCGCGTTGGACAGGCCCCGGGCCACCAGGACGAGGACCTCACGCTCGCGTTCGGTGATGTCGAGGCGGGCCGCCCGCGATGGAGGGTTCACGAACCGCTGGATCAACCGCCGCGTGGCGGTCGGCGCCAGCAGCGACTCGCCCGACGCGATGACGTTCATGCTCCTGATCAGTTCGGCGGGCGGAGTGTCCTTGAGCAGGAAGCCCGCCGCGCCCGCCTGAAGCGCTCCGTAGACGTACTCGTCCAGGTCGAAGGTGGTCACCATGAGCACGCGCGTCCGCGGATGGTCGGCGCAGATGCGACGCGTGGCCTCTATTCCATCCATCTCCGGCATACGCACGTCCATGAGCACCAGGTCGGGACGATCGCGGGCACTCGCTGTCACCGCCTGCGCGCCCGTCGCGGCCTCGCCAACCACCTGGAACCCCGGTGCGGAGCTGATCAACCTGCGGAAGCTCGCCCTGATGAGCGCCTGATCGTCGGCCACCAGCACCCTGATCACAGCGGCAGCCTCGCCATCACCCGGAAGCCGCGCACGGGGCGAGCGCCTGCCTCGAACTCGCCGCCGAAGAGGTGAACGCGCTCCCGCAGCCCTGTCAAGCCATGTCCGTACGGCTGTGCCTGGCCTCGCGTGCCGTCATCGATGACCTCGACCGCCAACCCGTGCTCCTGCCGTTCGATCCGTACGAGGACGTGGTGGGCTCCTGCGTGTTTGAGCACGTTGGTCAGCGCCTCTTGCACGATCCGGTAGACCGTCGGCCCCAGCTCCCCGCCCACGTCGCCGTTGATCTTCAGCTCCACCTCCAGGCCCGCCGCCCTGGTCCTCGCGACGAGCGCGTCCAGATCGGCCGGTCCGGGGGCGGGGGAGAGTTCGGCCTCGCCGTCCTCACGCAGCACGCCGAGCAGGTGCCTGGTTTCACGCAGGGCCGACCTGCTGGTCTCCTCGATCGAGGCCAGCGCGCGGCTCATCTCCTCGGCCCCGCCCACATGGCCTGCCACGCCCGCCTGCACGGCGATCGTGCTGAGACTGTGGCCGATGACGTCGTGCAACTCCCTGGCGATTCGCAGGCGCTCCGCCATCCCCTCCGCACGTGCCCGTTCTTCCGCCTGCGCGGCGAGTTGCTCGGTGTAGAGCCTGCGCTGGCGTACGGCCGTGCCGACGGCCCATGAGGCTGCCAAGATCGCCAGCATCAGCCCGAGCTGGTCGCGTACCACGCCAGAAAGCGGGAGTTCCACCACGCCCTGCACGGTGGCCACGCCCGCCACGAGCAGCGGGAGCACGGCCTTGCTCCGCGTGGCCAGTGTGTACAGCACAAGAGGCAGGCAGAGCGGGTCAGCGTGCGGGATGAGGAATTCGCGCATGCCGAGGCCGCCCAGCAGGACGATCACGAATACCGCGCGTGGCCACAACCGTCTGACCGCTACGGGCAGGCTGGTCGCGAGGGCCGACCCGTAGTCCAGCATGTCGGGCTCCGACAGGTTCCTCGATGAGGCGAGCCCGATGAAAGAGGCCGCCAGGAGCAGGGCGATCCCGGCGTCGATCGTCACCCAGACGCAGGCCGGTATCCGGCTCAGCAGGGGAAGTCGGATCTGTTGGCGCACGCTACGAACCTAGCCCGGCCGCCGGGCCGGCCGTATCGGTCCCAAGACCGATGCGCGACGCGCCGGTTACGGCAGATCGTGAGAGACATGATCGAAGTCACCGGACTCACCAAACGCTTCAAACGGACACTGGCCGTGGACGATCTCTCCTTCACGGTCTCGCCCGGCAGGATCACCGGCTTCCTCGGCGCGAACGGCGCCGGCAAGACCACGACCATGCGGCTGCTCCTCGGCCTCGACCAGCCCACTGCCGGACGGGCCACGGTGAACGGCATGCCCTACCGGGACCTGAAAAGGCCCCTTACCCACGTCGGTGCGCTGCTGGACGCGACCGCGGTGCAGGGCGGGCGGCGCGCGGAGCAGCACCTGTGGTGGCTGGCCCGCTCCAACGGCATCTCCCGCTCCCGCATCGGTGCGCTGCTGGAACTCGTGGGGCTCGCCCCCGCTGGAGGCAAGCGCATCGGCGGGTTCTCGCTGGGCATGAAGCAGCGGCTGGGCCTCGCCGCGGCTCTGCTCGGAGACCCGGAAGTGCTCGTGCTCGACGAGCCCACCAACGGACTCGACCCCGAAGGCATCCGCTGGATGCGCGCTCTGCTCAAGTCCCTCGCAGCCGAGGGCCGCACCGTGCTCGTGTCGAGTCACTTGATGAGCGAGATGGCGGTCACGGCCGATCATCTGATCGTCGTCGCCCAGGGCAGGTTGCTCGCCGACGCCGCGATCACAGAGCTGGTACGCCCAGGCACGTCGCTGGAGGACGCGTTCATGAACGTCATCGGAAGGAGTGCGCCGTGAGCGTGGTCGCCGCCGAGTGGATCAAGCTTCGGACTCTGCGTTCGACCTGGTGGGCGCTGGGCATCGGGGTGTTGGTGTCGCTCGCGCTCACCGTGCTGGGCGCCTCCACCGTCATCTCGCGCTGGGATCCGGCCCGCACGAGCGATCAGGCCGCCATGGGGATCGTCGTGGCCGTGTACGTGGGAGTGATCCTGGCCCAGCTTCCGCTCGGCATGCTGGGCGCGATGACCATCAGTGGCGAGCACGCGTCCGGCATGATCGACACGACCTTCGTCGCCGCACCGTCCAGGGCCTGCGTGCTGATGGCCAAGGCGGCAGTCCTCAGCGGGGCCGCGGTCTGCGGTTCGTTGCTCATCGCCGTGCCCGGCTATCTCTACGGGCGGTTCGTCGCCGCGGAGTTCCGTCCCTCGCTGCTGCCCACCGGCGCCTGGACGGTGATCGCCGGCGGCACGCTGATGATCGTGGTCACCACGCTGCTCGGACTGGCGCTCGGTGCGATCCTGCGCAACGGCGCCGTCGCGACCATGGCGCTGGTGGCGATCGTTCTCATACTGCCGTTCGTCGCCCGCGTGCTGCCCTGGGGCGAGCAGATCAACCGGTTCCTGCCAACGTACCCGGCGCTCCAGCTGATCGAGCAGGCCCCCGACATCATGCCAACCTGGACGGCGTTCACCGTGCTCGCCGCGTGGGCAGTGATTCCGCTATTGATCGCGGTGATCGCCAATGAGCGTTCCCGCCCCGGATCCTGACGCCGCGCGTCCGGACCTGCCCGCAGGGCCGCTATCACGGTAGGTGATTGGGTTAGCGGGGAATGCGTGTTACCGCTTGCTCGCCGATCGCCTTGACTGGTGGATGAACAGACGGCGCAGCTCGCGTCGCTGTCACCCTGAGGGGCCGTCGTGGTCCTGGACGCACAAGGGACGAACGCGACCGACCGCGCGGGCCTGAACGGTCGGGCCCCGCGCTGCGATCACGTTGACCAGCTCTCGGAGGTGGCCCACGGACCACCCCAATGCAAGGAATGCGTGGCCCTCGGCCGACCGTGGACGCGGTTACTGGTGTGCCTGACCTGCGGATGGGTGGCCTGCTCCGACGATTCGCGGGGTGGCCACGCCAAGGCTCACTACGAGGAGACCGACCACCCCCTGGTCGGAGCCCTGGAACCGAGATCGACTTGGCGGTGGTGCTACGTGCACCGCCGCGCCGTATAGACGAGACGAGACCTTATGACTATTTCCGAGCAGGCGGCGGAACGCCGTCAGGACTACGACGGCGCATCGCCCTTCCCTGGGGCAGAAGAGCACGTTCCGGCAGGTCGGCTCCAGGTGGGACTGACGGCGGCGATCGTGGTCCTGCCGTTCATCGCGCTCGGCGTCGCGATCTTCCTGGCGTGGGGGCAGGGAGTCACTCCCACCGATCTGCTGCTGGCCGCGATCTTGTACGTGCTGACCGGCCTGGGGGTGACGGTCGGCTTCCATCGGCTGCTCACCCATGCCTCCTTCACCGCGCGGCCCTGGCTGCGTGTGGTGCTGGCGATCGCCGGGTCGATGGGCTTTCAGGGGAACGTGATCGACTGGGTGGCGGTGCATCGCCGCCATCACGCCTTCACCGACCGGCCGGGCGACCCGCATTCTCCCTACCGGTACGGCACCGGCCTGCGTGGGCAGCTTCGGGGGCTTGCCCACGCCCATCTGGGCTGGCTGTTCACCGGCGACCCGACCCCGGCCGAGCGATACGCTCCGGATCTGCTGGCCGACCGGGCCATGATCCGGGTGGCGCGCGCCTTCCCCGCGATGTGCGCGCTGTCGCTGGCGTTGCCGTTCCTGGCCGGATGGGCGATCACCGGCACCGTGCACGCTGGTCTGACCGCTTTCCTGTGGGCCGGGCTGATCCGCATCGCGCTGCTGCAGCACGTCACCTGGAGCGTCAACTCTTTGTGCCATGTGATCGGCACCAGGCCGTTCAGGACCCGGCGCCACGACCGGGCGACGAACCTGTGGCCGCTGGCCCTGCTGTCCTTCGGTGAAAGCTGGCACAACGGCCACCACAGCGAGCCCAGTTGCGCTCGCCACGGCCTGGACCGCGGCCAGCTCGACCCGTCCGCCGGCTTGATCGGCCTGTTCGAGCGGCTCGGGTGGGTGAGCAACGTGCACTGGCCCGATCAGGAGCGCATCCAACGCCGCCGCGCCGCCCCGCCCTCACAGGCCCGTGTCCCGGCCCGGGACCGACCGACGCCCGAACTGCGCGATGAGAGAGGAACACGATGAGCGTGCGCTGGGAGATCGACAACAAGGTGCAGGCGCTCAAACGTTGGGTCAGGCAGCGCTTCGGCCGCACCACCGGTGACCGGCGTCACCAGGTTGCGGGCGAGCCCAGCCCGGTCGCGGGCGATCCGGAGCAGCCCGACCGGAGCCTCAAGGACGCCCTCCGGCCACCTCGGTAGCAAGCCTGGCAGCCCACTTTGCACCGCTGGGGCAATCCTGCCCAGCGAGTGATGCCAGCCCTCCTCCACGGGTTCACACCACTACGTATCACCTAAAGTGGAGAAGGCCCGGACAGGCGCCGCCTGGGCGGGAAGGGGTGGCGGGCATGGAGCTGCGTCAGTTGCGCTATTTCGTGACGCTGGCCGAAGAGCTCCACTTCGGCCGGGCCGCTGCCCGTGAGCACATCGTGCAGTCCGCACTGAGCCAGCAGATCCAGCGGCTGGAACGCGAGCTCGGTGTGCGCCTGCTGGACCGCAGCACCCACCACGTCGACCTGACCCCGGCGGGCGCCGCCTTCCTCGTCGAGGCACGTCAGATTCTCGATCACGTGGGCCGGGCCGGGCAGGCCGCGCGCAACGCCGGCACGCCGACACCCACGCTGCGCGCCGGCATCATCGACGCCGGCTACGACACCATGCCGCAGATTTTGCGCGAACTCCAGCAGACCCATCCCGACATCACGATCCACCAGGTAGAAGCGGGCACCCCCGAGCAGTACCGGCAACTGGCCGACGGCCGCCTCGACATCGCCATCGGTCATGCCTCCCAGGCTCCGGCCGGGGTGACCTCCAAGCTGATCAGGCTCGATCCGCTGGGCGTGCTGGTGCCCGAAGACCACCCCTTGGCCGAGCTGGGCGATGTCCCCGTCGCCGCCCTCTCCGACGAACTCCTGCTGCTCGGCGAAGAGTCACAGACCCCGGAGCTCAACCAGTTCGTCGTCACGCTGTGCCGCTCCGCCGGGTTCGCACCCACCGTCTACGAGGGCACCGTGCAGAGCAGCCGCGCCGCCGCCGACCTGGTCCTTGAGCGCCGGTGCGTGCACTGCGTCCCCTCCTCCTTCCGCACCTCCAACCGGCCGGGCACCACCTGGCGACCCCTGATCGAACCTGTCACGCACCACCCCTGGTCACTGCTGTGGTACGAGACCAACCCCTCTCCACACATCGCCGCCGTCATCGACAGCGCCCGGCACCTGGCCGAGCGCCTCGGCTGGCTCGAATCCCTCAGCCCTGCCACCGGTCCCGCGCCCGACGGAGGGGCTCCGAGCGTCACCGGCCCCAGTAACGAGCCCGTCTGATGCGTCAGCGCTGCGTACGCCACCCGGCAATCGGTCCGGGAGATGGGCCCATTCCCGATCGCCTGTTTCGGTGGGGCACGCATGGCGTCAGCCGCCGCTCCTGCTGAGCCCCTGCCGAGGCCGGGCAACGATGGCAAGAGCAGGTTGCCTCCATACGTCTGACAAGCTCGTTTCGGCCCGGTAGTCACGTATGGCCCATCGCCGGTGCCCGCGCTCGACAGCGATCATGCTGACTGACCCGCTCTGACGGCCGCCGGCTCGGGTCCGCCCCTCCGGCCAGGGCGAGCAGGGGCCCTTTCTCCATGGCACTCTACGGCCGCACCACCGCGACGGAGTTACGCGCATAGTGCAGGATGCCGAGGGTGACGGATCCGAGCATCACGGTGCCGATCGCCCCTCGGCCCTGGGAGCCCACGACGACCAGATCCGCCTTCTCTGAAGCGCGGGCGAGGGCATCGACGGGGTGGGACCGCCGGACGTCCTCGATCACCTGGACCTGTGGATATCGCTCCCGCCATCCCAGGAGGATCCCGGCCGCGGTCCGGCACCGGGCGGCGTGGATCCCGTCCAGGTCATGGGCGCCGTCGGGGATGTGGGCGTGCGCCGGAGGTTGCCACGCGTACACGGCGCGCAGCGTGCTCGCGCGGAGCATGGCCTGATCGAAGGCGTACGCGAGGGCCGGTTCGCCGGCGTGGTAGTCGTCGAGCCCGACGACGACCTCACCATGGACGGTGTCGGGATCGGCGCGGACGACCACCACCGGTCCGTGCGCGTACCCGGCCACGTGGGTGCTCACCGACCCCAGCACGCCCCCGGGGAAGCCGCCCAGACCCCTGCTGCCGATCACGATCCCGGCGGAGTCGCCGGCTTGGCCGCGTAACACCGCCGCGGCGGCACCCTCGTACAGTTCGCCGGTGACGTCGATGCCGGGCTGACGTTTGCGCGCGACCGCCTCGGCCTCGGTCAGAACGCTCTGCGCGCTGAGAGCGATGGCATCACCTTGGTCCTGGGTGGAGAACTTGGCGATCTCGTACGGCGAACGGTCCACGGCGTGGACGATGCGGAGCCGGGCAGCCGCGCGTGCGGCGTCGTCGGCCGCCCATTCGACGGCCGCGGTCGCAGCGTCCGACCCGTCGGCTCCCACGACGATGACGCGATTCATGGCTCCTCCAGATTTGCGCCGGCTGTTTGCTCGTCGTTCGGAGCAGGAATATGCCGCGCAACGGTCGTTGACGATGGTCGTGGTCAGCGCTTCGACATGCCGTTGAACTTCCCGACCCGCCCCAAGAGTGCTCGTCAGGCCCGAGCACGGGAAACAGGCGATCGCCGCGCAGGTTATCGCCACGACAGATAACCGGGCGATTTCGCCGATGGCGCTTTACCGAGGACATTTCGTGCGTTGGCCTTCAGGTTGGCGTCGCCCGCGGCGATAGACCACTTCCGGCCCTGTGGCCAGGGCCTGACAGGCCAGGCAACGATGATGACAACATTCCTCTCCCAGTCGGCCCCGGTTCCCGCTGCCCCGATCAGGCTCAGCCTGAACCCCCACCTTGACCGGAGGGGCTCCGTCGACGGGGCGTGGTGGCCCCGCACCCGCACCCGCGACGCCGCCGTCGAGTTGCTGGTCGTTCCCCCCGGCAGCGCGAACGGTCCGGCCATGGCCGCGCTCACGCTCGCGGCCGCAGGCACGGTCGGCTCGCCCCCTGCGCAAGGGCTCAGACACAAAGAGAATCACTGCGCTTGACCAAGGCGAGACGCCTGCAGAGATGGGGTCTCGTTCGGGGGAACGAAGCAGCCATGACGGAACCTGTGTCGGGAAGGCGCAATGTTGCGGTGGATCGGTCGGAAGGCTGCCGTGATGTGTCGATCCTGCTGCAGGACTATGACCAGATCATGTTGGTGCCGCTGCCGGGAAAAGGGCTCATGGGTGGCGCTCCCCTGCCCATTGACGGGTCATGGGCAGGGGAGGCCTTCATCAGAGAGACGTGTATAGAGCATCAGGTGGCCGACGGCATCCGGATGTTCCTGCCGCTGCTCGACGGCAGTGACGAGGTCGGAGTGATGGCCTTTACGCTGAGCAGCGTCGATGACGACGACCGTCGGTTGGCGCGACGCCTGGCCGGCCTGGTCGCCGACATGCTCGTCACCAAGAACGGTTACACGGACCAGTTCTTCCAGGCGCGGCGTCGCAAGCCGATGAGCGTGGCGGCCGAGATCCAGTGGTCGCTGTTGCCCCCGCTGTCCATGGCCATCCCGCAGGTCGCGGTCGCCGGAATCATGGAGCCTGCCTACAACGTCGCAGGGGACAGTCTGGACTACGCCCTCAACGACGAGGTCCTGCACATGGCCGTCATCGATGCGATGGGCCATGGCATGAACGCCGCAGTCCTGGCGACCGTGGCCATCGGCGCCTACCGGCACGCCAGGCGCGGCAACGTCGGACTCGCCGAACTGTACGCGTTCATGGACGCCGCCATCGACGAACAGTTCGGCCCTGACCAGTTCGTCACCGCCCAAATGATGCGCCTGGATATCGGGTCGGGCCACCTGCAGTGGGTCAACGCGGGGCACCCGGCGCCGTTGCTGATCCGCGACAACCGGGTCATCCGGGCGCTGGAGGGTCCGGGCACCCTACCGGTCGGCTTCGGCGGTGCCACCCCAAAGGTCAACACGCGCCGGCTCATGCGCCAGGACCGGGTGCTCTTCTACACCGATGGCCTGGTCGAAGAGCACGAGGCCGGAGGTGAGCAGTTCGGCGAGGAACGTCTGATCAACGCCATCGAACACGTCGGACCCAGGACAAGAAGCGTGCAGGAGATGGCGCGGAAGCTTTCCCATATGCTGATGCGGCAGAGGGGCGGGGCGACGAGCGATGACGCGAGCCTCTTCCTGGTCGAATGGCGCGGCGGAACCGCCGACCATCTCGCCGAGATCGACCTCTGACTGTTCGCGGGAGAGTTGTCCCCTGGCGGAGAACGGCACCCGGCCGTTCGGACCGGCGGGGCCGAAGTACGTGAACGCCGACACTCGCCCAGCGAGTTGGCCGGCTCCCGCAGGGCCGCCTTGTTCCCGGCGAACGCCGACAGCCGCGCGGCCCTATTCGACGGATCTGGCGCTCCGCTCCCGGGGGTTCGGCTCCATCGCCTGCTGGAGCCGTTCGGCGAGATCTTTGGGAAATCCTGGGCCAGGCACCGGAACGATCCGTCGCACATCGACCGGCCGGCCCGTTCTCGCGTCGATCACTTCCAGTTCGACCGGCAGGCCCGTTTCGCGGTCACGCAGTTCGACGGGTGGCCCGTCGGACTCCGACAGCCAGCGATCTCCCCAGCGGATCATCGCGGCGAGCACGGTGAAGAAGTCACGGCCCTTCTCCGTGAGCCGATATTCGTGACGCACCGGCCGTTCCTGGTAGGGCACGCGTTTCAGCATGTTCTCCTCGACGAGGCGCTCAAGGCGCTGGGTGAGGACGTTCCTGCTCACCCCCAGCCGCTGTTGGAACTCCTCGAAACGGCGGGCACCGTAAAAGGCCTCGCGCATGACGAGGGGGGTCCACCAGTCGCCGACGAGATCGACGGTGCGGGCGATCGAGCACGGCCAGGCGTCGAAGCGGGTTCTGCGCACGGCACCCATGTTAGTTGCTCTTTTGAACTGACATTGCTAGCGTCAGTTGCTCTAGTGAACTTACCTTTGGGAGGCAGCCGTGCCGATGATCGACCTCACGATGCCGAGCGGCACCCTCACCGACCTCGCCAAGGCCGAGCTCATGGCGACGCTCACCCGTACCCTCCTGAAATGGGAAGGCGCGAAACCCGGCAACAAGGCGGCCGAGTCGATCGCCTGGACCTTCCTGCACGAGCCGGCGCTCGTCACGGTGGCAGGCCGCCCCGCGGAGCGACCCCACTACCGGGTCGTGGTGGGGGTGCCGCAGGCCACGCTCGACGACGATGCCAAGGCGGGCCTGATCGCGGAGGTGACCGAACAGGTTCTGCGCGCCGAACTGGACGGGAAGGACCCCGCGCCCGAGGACGGCTTCCGCGTCTGGGTGATCATCAACGAGATCATCGACGGCAACTGGGGCGGCGGCGGTCGCGTCTTCCGGCTGGCCGACATCCTGGCCTTCGCGGGAGCAGGCGAAGAGGAAATCGAACGGCGCACGGCCTGGCTTGCGCGATCACGACAAGTCGTGCCAAGCAAGTGACGTGTGGCGCTCGAACATTCGGTTCACGCGGTGACCTGCGCCTCGATGACGCGCACCGGCAGCGGCGGGCCGAGGTTCAGCGACGGTTGCGGTCGCTGGTTCGGCTGGAGTTGCTCAACATCCGCTGCAGGCGGTGCTCTGGTTCGGCGTGATGGGTTTCCGAGGACAGCGGGAAACAGCGTGGGTTTCGCGTTGTTCGCGCTTCTTCTGATGAAACTCGTCCGCCCTGGCGGCACAGGACTCCGACATGGGATGCGGATGTGCGTGCCGTGCAGACTCGCCTTGACGAGGCCAAGCAGTACGGCCGGGCGAGTGTGGTCGTCACCACGCGGAGGAGGTCGGCGGCCGGGATCCCGGATGCCTGGGCCTTCAGGTACTGAGTCCAAGGTCGGGTCGCGGCGCTGAGGGCTGGATCGATTCCGGCTCTCTTCAGAATCGCCCATCCGGTCCCGTGGTGGACTGGAGGCTATTGCGGTGTTCCCGAAGGCGGGCCGAGCTCATGAGAACGAGCAAGACGATGAGCAGGACAGCGGAGGAGCCGACGGTTCCGAGGTTGAGACCGCCGGCGACGGTTGGCTTGGTAAGGAGGTCCCCGGCGGTGGCGCCGAAGGGTCGGGTCAGGACGAAGGCGAGCCAGAACAGCAGCACGTTGGGCACGGCAGAGACGTATTTGAGAGCGAGGAGCAGCGCGAGCAGGCCGGTGATGAGTGCAACGCCTCCGCCGTAGCCGAGGCCGGAACTGTCGGAGAGGAAGTCGCCCACAGAGGTGCCGAGCGTGTTGGATACCAGGATCGCCGACCAGAACAGGGCTTCGCCACGGAGGGTGTCGATGTCGCGGATCGCGAAGGTCAGCCCGGTGAACTTCCAGATGATGAAGATGGCGATGAGGATCGCGATGAGGATCGCGGCACCGGCGGGATAGCCCAGGCCCATGCCCTGCGGCCCCCAGCCCAGTGACGTCGCTCCGTTGGCCAGGTATTCGGCGCTGGCGTCGCGGTTCATGAAGTCCGACATCGTGGTGCCGGCCATGCTGGTGGACAGGATGACCGTCCAGTAGAAGAACGGGTTGTATCGCTTGGAGGCGAGCTGGACCACCAGGGTGACCAGGAAGATCAGGAACAACCCGACCGTGGTGAGGAAGTAGCCGACCTTCAGCGTCTGGGCGAACAGGTCGCCGGAGGTTTCGCCGAGCGTGGTGGCGGCGACCTTCATGATCCAGAAGGCGAGCGTGACCTCAGGCAGCTTCTTCACCGAGTACTTGCCTCCGCCGGCGATGTTCGCCCCAGTGAAGACGTTGGGCGTGGTCACTGATTGTCTCCTTTCGCGATGTGCGGCTTACGAGCTTGCGGAGCAGGCTGCCTCTGGTCGTGGGAGGAGGCCAAGGTGGCGGCTCCGCTGCCCGCGACGAGGGATGGCCGCGGTCGCGAGCCCGGCGACGGTCATGGGCGTGCGCATTGTGAGATCTCCGATGCATTGACGTCGTTCCGACGCGCTCAGTCTTCGGAGAGGTGGGACAGCGGCAGGTTCGGCCAGCCGTAGCGCGAGGTTAAACCTGGTCCGGAGCTTCGAGTCCCGCGGCGCCATCGCGGGCGTGAAGGTAAGCGCGGTGCTAACCGAGTGCTGAGCGGGCGCTGTGCCGTCCCTCTCTAGCGTGCGTTCATGAAATCAGGCAGAACGACGGTCCCGATGCCGGTCGTCTCCGTCGCGTTCCTGGTCCTGGGAGTGCTCGCCGGCTTCGCCGCGCGCACGCCCGCGTGGACGGCGGCGGACACGAGTGTGAGCCGGGCGGTGCAGTCGTTGCGCGTCCCGTGGCTGACTGTACTGGCACAGGTCCTGAACGTGGGATTCGGCACCGTCATGGGCACGGTCCTGGCCGCTGTCCTCGTCGTGGGTGTCGCCGTCACGGGGCGGCCGCGTGCCGCCGGGACCGCGCTGCTGGTGATCGTCGCGGGGTGGGGCGTGAGCGCGCTGGTCAAGACCGTGGTCGCCCGCCCCCGGCCTCCAGTGGCCCACGCCCTGGTGTACGGACTCGGTCCTGACAGCTTTCCCAGCGGTCACGTGTGCCTGACCCTGTCGATCGTGGTCGCCGTGGCGCTGCTGGTCAGAACGACCCGGTTCTTCCGGCCCGTGGTGGTGGTGGGCTGCGTGCTGGTGGCAGGGCAGATGTTCGCCAGGGTCTATCTCGGGGCGCACTATCCCATCGACGCCCTGGGCTCGATCATCCTGGCTCCGGCCGCCATCCACCTGGCGGTCAGCGTGCGCGGGTTCGGACTGTTCCGCTGCGCGCGGAGAACCGCTGACCGGTCACAGGTCGCGCAGCACGGTCAGGGGCGGGCGGCGGGCGGCCAGTACCGTCGCGGCGCCGGCGGCCAGCAACGCCACCGCACCCAGCACCGCCAGCACGCCGAGGTACGGCCACGGCACGGCCAGCCCATCGGGAGGTGGGTCGAACACCCCGCTGAGCACGGCGACCAGCATGCGTGACAGCGCCCATCCACACAGCGCCCCCAGCGCGGCCGCGACCACTCCGACCAGCGCTACCTCTGCCCACACGAACGAGCCCAGCTGCCGTGGTGTCGCCCCCAGCACCCCGGCCAGCGCGTACGTGCGGCGCCGTTCGGCGAAGCCGAGGACGAGCAGCAGACCGGTGGCCAGCGCGGCGAGGACCAGCGCGTAGCCGAGTTCGATGGCGGTCAGCCCGGACAGGTCCACGGCGGTGAGGCTGCTGCCTATGACCTGGCGGGTGGTCTCCACGTCGGTGATCTTCACGGTCGGCCCGAGCCTGCCGCGCAACTCCGCGGCGACCTGGTGTGGCGGAGTTCCGTCGGTGGTGATCAGGTACGTGGTGTCGGCGGGCATGTGGCGGGCCAGGTAGGCGGCGTTGGCGACGAGGAAGCTGTCGCGGGGCGCGGTCGGGAACTCGGTGATGATGCCGGCGTAGTGGAAGGGGACGGTCGTGCCGTCCTCGGCGCGCAGGCGTACCTGGTCGCCGAGGCGGAGCTGGAAGTCGGTGACGGTTTCCTGGCTGACGAGCAGCGCGTCCGGCCGGCGGGCGAGTCGGTCGAGGATTTCGCGGGCGGTGCCGCCGGAGACGTAGGTGTCGTGCAACTGGGTGGTGGTGGGGCGGATGCCGTACAGGTCCTGCAAATCGGAGCCGACGTAGGCGAAGCGATGCTGCAGCGGCTCGGCCCGGGCCACGCCGGGCACGGACGCGAGCTGCCCCTGCGTGGCGGTGGTGTGGGAGACGGTGACGTCGGCGCCGTTCGTCAGCTCGGCATCCACCTGGGCCTGCTGGCGGTAGGTGGTGTCGAAGACGGACGTGGAGATGGCGAACATGACAGCCAGCGCCGCCAGGGTGGCCGCGCGGGCCAGCGGGGCGCGCTGGCGGGTCAGCATCGCCGACACGGTACTTGCCAGGCCCCCGGTCAGCGGCCGTACCGCCCAGGTGAGCGGCACCGTCCTGGTCAACCGCCAGACGAGCAGTCCTGCGCCGGTCCACAGCAGGGTGGGCCCGGCGAAGGCCCAATAGTCGACCGACAGCTGGGGCAGGCCCTCCGGGACGAGGACGAGCTGGTAACCGTTCCTGCTGGTGATCCAGAAGATCACGGCTGACCCGGCGAGCAACCACAGGTCCAGGCCGTACCGCAGCCAGGCGTGCGAGCGGCGAGGCCCGCCGACAGGGCGGCGGCCGGCCGCCACGGTGGTGGCGCGCAGCGCGGGCAGCAGCACGGTGACGCCCGCGACCAGCAGTCCCAGGACGGCAGCCCACCACGAGACATCCGCCGATCCGAACAGCGCACGTCCGGCCAGGGCGGCCGACCCCAGCCCGGCGAGCACGCCGGCCACACCCACCAGCACGGTCTCGGCCAACGCGAGTCGTACGAGTGCGCCTCTGGACGCGCCCCTGGCACGCAGCAGCGCCTGCTGGGTCGCCCGGCGTGGTGTCCCCGCCCGCGTCACCAGCGCGGCGAGCAGGGCGGCGAGCACGACCGCGGGCGCCCCCAGGAACAGGAACAGCACCTGGGAGTACAGGGCGTCCGCACGGGCGGCGTCCAGGGCAGCGCCGAGATTGTCCCCGACCAGGCCGGTGCCGGCCATCCGCTCCTCCAGGTTGCGAGCCTGCCCGGTGACCGCGGTGTACGCCGCCGCCGGGTCGGGCGGCAGCCGGTGCCCGATGCGGACGTGGAACTGGGTGCGTACCCGATCTCGCGGGATGCCGTCGAACAGCCGGTGCCAGTCGGCCTCCGGCAGCAACAACACGTTGTCGGGGGGCGCCTGCGGCTGCCCACCCGGCGGCGCGCCGACGCGCTGGAACAGCGAATCGGCGGCGGGCAACTCCACGACCCCCGTGACCGTGACGGGCGCGTCGGGCAGCCCCGGACGGCGAACGGTGATGGTGGCGCCGGGCGCGGCGTGCAGGTTGGCGGCGGTCTGCTGGGCCAGCAACGGCCCGGTCGATTGCCCCGCGAGCAGGCGCATTTCGCCGGGGAAGGTGGCGGCGTAGTCGCCGGGCAGACCGAGGACCTGGCCCGCGCCCGTGGTCAGCGTCTGGCCCTGCCGGCGGGACTCGAACCCGTCGATCCTGGCGAAGCTCACCTCGCGGGACGTGCCGGGCATCGGTACGGACAGGCTCTGGCCAGGTTGTCGCTCCACCTGCCAGTCGACCGGGACCCGCTGGATCGAGCGGGTCGTCATGGTGGCCTTGGCCGCGGACAGGAAGGCCCCGAGCAGTGCGGGCAGGACCACCGCGAGCGCGATTCCGGCCGCGGCCGCCGCCAGCGTGCCCGTCCGGCGGGCCAGCAGGCCACGCAGCCAGATGAGGATCAGCATGTGAGCGCTCCGTCGTTCATGGTCCAGGTTTCGGGCAGTCGCCTCGCGACCAGGGGGTCGTGGGTGGCGACCACGAGGGCCGCGTCGAGCCGGGAGGCCACACGGGTGAGGAGGTCGACCACCCGGCGGGCCGAATCCGAGTCGAGCTGCGCCGTGGGCTCGTCCGCGATGATCAGCCGGGGCTCGGCCGCCAGCACGCGGGCGACCGCGACGCGCTGTGCCTGCCCGCCCGACAGCTCTTCCGGCAGCGATCCGGCCAGGTCGTCCAGTCCGATCGCGGCCAGCGCGAGCAAGGCCTGCTCCTTGGCCTCGGCCTCCCCTGCACCCGCGATGAGCAGCGGCAGCGCCACGTTCTCCGCGACATCGAGCGGGGGCAGCAGGCTCGGCCCCTGGAAAACCACGCCGACCCGGCCGCGCGGGCGGTCGCCGAAGGCGGGCCAGGCGATCCGTCCCGCTGTTGGGCGGTCGAGTCCGGCCAGCAGGTGCAGCAGAGTCGTCTTGCCCGACCCTGACGTGCCGGTGATCGCGACGTGTTGCCCTGGCCGCAGCTCGCAGGTGACGCTGTGTACGGCGACCAGGGCGTTCTTGCCCTTTCCGTACGCCCGGGCCAGCTCTTGGCAGGTGACCAGCGGGGTCATGTCGCCCGCCCGTCCTTCAGCTCTACCACGCGGTCGGCCATCCGCCGCGCTGCCGGACTGTGCGAGGCGATCACCACGGCGGTGCGCTCGCTTGCCCGCTCACGGATGAGCCGTAACACCGTCCCCTCCGTGTGCCGGTCAAGCTCGCCCGTGGGCTCGTCGGCCAGCAGCAGCGCCGGGCGGTTGGCGAGCGCCACGGCCAGCCCCGCCCGGGCCGACTCTCCGCCGGACAGCTCGCTCGGCCAGGCCCGCGCCTTGGCCGAGAGCCCCAAACCGGCCAGCAACTCGTCGCGCAGGCCCCGATCGCGCCGCCCCGCCAGTAGCTGGGCCAGATCGACGTTGGCCGCCACTGTCAGATGCTCGATCAGGTTGCCGCTCTGCGACAACACACCCACCAGCCGGGCGCGCAGGGCGGCCCGCTCGGCCTCCGGGCGGTGGCTGATGCGGTGGCCGTCCACTCTGACAATGCCGCCGTCCGGGTCGTCCAGCCCGCCCAGGCAGGCCAGCAGCGTGGACTTGCCCGACCCTGAAGGGCCGCTGACCAGGACGACCTCGCCCGCGTCGGCTTCAAGTCCGACGCCGCGCAACGCCCGGATCTCCTCATCGCCCGACCGGTAGAACCGGTAGAGCTCCTCGGCTCGCAGAATCACGGCGCCGTCCAGCGGAAGGAGTCGGAGACCGTACGCCACGCGTCCACGTTGTCGGCGCCGACAGGCCCTGACAGGGTCAGGATGGCGTCGAGCCCGGAGCGGTGGAAGATGTATCGCTCGATCTCGTCCTTGACGACCTTGCCGGTGACCGCGTCGGGGCTGCTGTCGGCGCGGTAGACAATCCGCACCGCCTTGCCGCCCTGCCGGGTCACCGTATTCACGGTGCGGATGTCATCGCTTTGCACCTGATTCCGGACCGACGCCTCGGTCGGCGGGACGGTGGCGGGCTTGGTCTCGATGCGGATGCCGTTCAGCTTGTCGGTGAAGCCGGCGCCGGTGGCCAGATCCGTGCGCGCCCACCCCTCGGGCACCTCCACCCGGTACGGTTGCCCGGGGTGCCGGTAGATCACGAACATCGTGTCGTCCGGGATGTCGCCCGGCGGAGTCGACTCCGTGACCTGCGGAGCGGGGGTGTCATTCGTCGCGGGTGCCTGCGTTCGCGCCTCGGCCTTCGGCTGGGGCTGGGCGGGCGCCCCTGTGGCGCAGCCTGCCGCCAGCCCTGCCATGGCCAAGGCGATGACGTACTGCCATACCTTCATGTTCGGCACGCTATGAGCGCGCTGGAAAGCGCCCGCTGAGCAACGGGTTAGCGGGGCGTTTACCTGGTTTCCGCCACCCCGGGAAGGGTGCGGGCGCAGGGCGTACCGCTACGGCGGTGGGTACTGGTGGTGAGCGGTAGTCATCGGACAAGTCAGGTGGCGATTCCCAGGAGTTTGCCGAGAAGCGTGCTCAATTGGTCACGCTCGTCGGGTGTCAGAGGTTGGAAGGTGTCCTCGATGAAGGCCGGGATCGACGTCTGCGCCTCGGCCAGTCGCCGTCGGCCGGCGTCGGTGATGGTGACGGCGTAGGAGCGGCGGTCGCGGGGGTTGCGCTCCCTGCGTACGAGACTCTCCTGTTCGAGGTCGTCGCAGATGCTCACCATGACGCTGCGGTCGATGCGCAGTTCTTCGCTGAGCGTCTGCTGGGAGCAGGGGCCGACGGCGTCGAGCATCTGAAGCACGAGGTGCTGGCCGACTCCGAGCCCTTCCTCGCCGGCGTGGGTGTCCGCGGCGCGGGCCACGGCGGCCGAGGCCCGGCAGAGCGCGATGTCCAGCCGCTCGGCCGCCAGTCGTGGGAAGTACGTCGGTCGTGCGCGGTCGGCTGTCTTGGTCGTGGTGGCCATCGGTCTCCTCTTCGCTCTGCCTCAGCCTACACCGAATCTGTCTTGCCGCCGATCGTTTGACAGCAGATGATTTGCAGGCATACGGTCCTTAATCGTCTGTAGGAAAATTGTTTGTACTCAGATGGAGAGTGATCGTGCCACGTACCGATGGCCGCAAACAGGCGGCCCTGGTGTTGCTGTGCGCGGCGGTGTTCCTGGACTCGATGGACCTGTCGCTGATGGGCGTGGCCCTGCCCGCCATCGCACGCGACCTGTCGCTGCCGGAGAGCACCCTGCAGTGGCTGATGTCCGGCTACGCGGTCGCCTATGGCGGATTCCTGCTGCTCGGCGGCCGGATAGCCGACCTGTTCGGCCGGCGCCGCGTCTTCCTGCTGTCGCTGGCGGTCTTCGCGGCGGCGAGCCTGGCCGGCGGGCTGCTGTCGGAGGGATGGCCGCTGGTCGTCACCCGGGTGGTCAAGGGGGTGGCGGCCGCGCTCACCGCGCCCGCGGCGCTGTCGCTCATCACCACCACCTTCGCCGAGGGAGCGCAGCGCAACCGGGCGCTGGGGGTCTACTCACTGGCCGGGGCGACCGGCTACACCGCGGGGCTGATCGCCTCCGGCCTGCTGACCGAGATCAGTTGGCGGCTGGTGTTCTTCCTGCCGGTCCCGGTCGCGCTGATGGTCCTGGTCGTGGCGCCGCTGGTGCTGCCGCCCGACGTACGGCCGCGCGGGGCGCGCGAGGGATTCGACGCCGCCGGCGCGGTCGCGGTCACCGGCGGGGTGCTGCTCCTGGTGTTCGCGCTGACGGAGCGGAACTGGCCGGCCGGTGTCGTGGCCGCGCTGCTGCTGGGCGCCTTCGTGGCCATCGAACGCCGGCGACCCGCGCCGCTCGTCCCGCTGGAGGTGTTCAGGTCCGGTACGGTGGCCGCCGCCAACCTCGCGGCACTGGCGTGGGCGTGCGCGACGATCGGCTGGCAGTTCGTCGCCGTGCTGTACCTCCAGGGGGAGCTCGACTACAGCGCGCTGGCCACCGGGCTCGGGATCGTCCCGATGGGCCTGGCCATCGTCATCGCCGCCAACCTGGCCGGCAGGCTGATCGCCCGATGGGGGCTGGGCCGGGTGGCCGCCGCGGGGATGCTGGTCCAGGGCGCGGGCATCCTGCTGTTCCTGCGGGCCGGAGCCGGCGGCGACTACCTCACGGTGCTGCTGCCCGCGCTGGTCGTGCACGGCGTCGGCAACGGGCTGTCGTTCCCCAGCCTCAACATCGCGGCGGTCGCCGGCCTGCCGGACGAGCGGCAGGGCCTGGCCTCGGGGCTGGTCACCTCCGCCGTCCAGATCGGCGCCGGGATCGGCGTCGCGGTGCTGGCCGCGGTCACGACCTTGGGCGAGTCCGTGCTGGCCGGTTACCGGATCGCGTTCCTGACCGCGGGCGGCTTCTCCCTGGCGGGCGCCCTCATCGCCGCCTACGGCCTGCGCTCGCGCCGCCCCGTACCCGTCCCCGCCGCCCTGACAGGAGACCCGTCGTGACGCTGGACCTCACCCCCGACGAACTGCTGAGCACCACCCGCGCCGTACGCAAACGCCTGGACTTCACCCGGCCGGTGCCCCGCGAGCTGATCGAGCAGTGCGTGGACCTGGCCGTGCAGGCGCCCACCGGGCGCAACCGGCAGCGCTGGCACTTCATGGTCGTGACCGAGGCCGAGCAGCGCCGGGCCGTGGCCGATATCTTCCTGCGCGCACTGACGCTGGCCACGGGGCAGCCACTGACCGAGCGTGACCTGTGGCGCATGAGCTACCATTCCGGCTCCACCGAGCGGGTTTTCGACAGCCTGCGGTACCTGGCCGCCAACATCCACCGGGTGCCCGCGTTCGTCATCCCCGGCGTGGAGGGCCGTACCGACCGTGCGCCGGTGGCCGAGCAGGCGGGCACATGGGGGTCGATCCTGCCCGCCGTGTGGAGCTTCATGCTGGCCGCGCGGGCGCGCGGCCTCGGCACCGTGTGGACCACCGCGCAGGCTCCGCTCGAACGCGAGCTGGCCAAGGTGCTCGGCGTGCCGTACGAGGAGGTCATGCTGGCGGCGTTCATCCCGCTGGCCTTCACTCTCGGCACCGACTTCAAGCCCGCTCCGCGTATCCCGCGGGAGGAGGTGCTGCACTGGGACCGCTGGTGAGCGCGCCGGCCGGGCCGCCCTGACCCAGGTGCGGCCTGGTGAGCCTCATCCCCGGGCGCGGCCTGCTGTCAGCACGACGGCGAATTGCCGGGGAGGAGCGTGTTGCACAGAGCCTCCGTCTCGGACATCCCGCATCCCACGACGAGGAACATGGCAACCGCCGCGCTGCCACCAAGAAATGCCGCCGGCCCTGGCTCCTGCCCGAAGACTCGGGCGATACCGTAGCCGATGGCTCCGATGATGAGGGCGGCCACAGCGCCCCAGAAGTAGGTCATGCCCCTGAGCCTCCGATGCTGGTGGTGAGCGGGGGTGACCTGGTCACGATAGATCCGTCGCGTTGCAAGGACCTTGAGGGTCGCTTGACGCCGAGCCCGAACTCCAGCCCTTCGGAAAGACGCGCGGCCAGGAAATATCGCCATGCGGGCGTGTCGTCGGGCGGGGTCGTGTACGACATGGACTCGCTATGACAATCCGGGACTGGTGTCACCGGTCGTTCTCGCCACATTTCCGGTGACGCCCACCGCGGTTTCTGGTCAGCGCGGCGGTTTCGTGAGACGAAGACAACGGACATAACCGGTATTCACTCACGCTGTCAGGAGTCCAGGTCATGCCCGTTGCGCACCTCCCAACGCCGACAAACCACATTCCGCACTCCCGTCGTCGGAAATCGCGGCGCTTATCCTTCGCCCTGCGGGCGCTGGTGGGCGCCTTCGTGATCGTCCTGGCCGTCCCTGGCATCGCGTACGCGGCCCCGCCGACGGCACTCGACGGGGCCGCGCCGTCGGAGGACCGTACCTACCAGCCGGCGTTCGACTACGACGGCGACGGCTGCTACCCCACACCCGCCATCGGCCGTGACGGCGCCATCGCCCCGGGCCTCGCGCTCGGCGGGGCGGTGAACGGGCAGTGCCGCGACCTGTCCGACCTCGACAACACCAACTCCTATTCGCGCTCCAAGTGCAACAACGGCTGGTGCGCCTACATCTACGGGCTCTACTTCGAGAAGGACCAGACGCTGCCCGGCTGCTGCGGGCACCGGCACGACTGGGAGCACGTCGTGGTCTGGGTCCAGAACGGCACGGCGCAGTACGTGGCGGCGTCGGAGCACGGCGCCTACAACGTACGCGCGCGCTCGCAGCTCCCGTGGGACGGGACGCACCCGAAGATCATCTACCACAAGGACGGCCTGTCCACCCACGCGTTCCGCTTCGCGAACTTCGACGAGCAGCCGGAGAACCACAAGGGCACCTGGCAGTTCCCGCCGCTGGTGGGCTGGGACAGCTACCCCGCCGGGTTCCGCGACCGCCTGACGGCGCACGATTTCGGCTCGGCCAGCTTCGGGCTCAAGGACTCCTCGTTCGGCGGGGAGCTGGCGAAGGCCAAGCCGGCCGGAATCCCGTTCGATCCCTATGCCTGACCTGACCGGCCTGCCCGATTCGTGACGAGGTCATGCCGAGCCGGTGATCACGTCTCTGGTTCGTAACAGGCCAGGCCAGCAGGGTTGTCTCCAGTCGAGTTGAAGGAGACATCATGGGTGCCCCGCGTCAGAGGACATGGCACGGCCCGCTCACCGCATGCGCGATCGCCATGGCGGCTCTCGCCGTGGTGAGCGGGATCGGCCTGGTGGTCGACGAGCGGATGGTGCTGGGTGAAGGGGTGTGGCTCAAGCCGTTCAAGTTCGCCGCCTCCTTCGGCCTCTACGCGATCACGTTCGCCTGGATGATCAGCATGGTGGAGCGGTGGCGGCGGACGCTGTGGTGGCTGGGCACGGTCGCGGTGGCCGGGTTCGTCCTGCCGGAGATCTCGGCCATCACCTTCCAGGCGGTACGCGGCGTGCGCAGCCACTTCAACGTCGCCACGACGCTGGACGAGTCCGTGTTCATGGTGATGGGCGGGGCCGCCTATCTGGGCTGGGCGCTGACGCTCGCGCTGGGGATCTTCCTGGTGGTCCAGCGGCGGGTGGACCGGGCGATGGCCTGGGCGATCCCGCTGGGAGTGGCCATCTCGCTGGCGGGCATGTCGGTCGGCTACCTGATGACCGCGCCGACCCCGGAGCAGGCGCACGCGCTGACCGGCGGCATGGAGTTGGCCACGATCGGCGCGCACACCGTCGGCGCGCTCGACGGCGGCGCCGGGATGCCGCTGACCGGCTGGTCGACCGGCGCGGGTGACCTGCGGGTGGCGCACTTCGTCGGGCTGCACGCGTTGCAGGTGCTGCCGCTGATCGCGCTCTGGGTCCGCCGCGTCCCGCTGGTGATCGTGGCGGCGCTCGGCTACGCCGGTCTCACCGGGCTGCTGCTCTGGCAGGCGCAGCGTGGCCAGGCGCTCGTCCATCCCGACGGGACGACCTTGTTCGTCGCTGGTGGGCTCGTCGCGGCGGTGCTCGTCGCGGCGGTGGCGGTGGCGGGGGTTGGAGCAGTGGTGGCTCCGCGGCGATCGTAGGCTGCATGGGTGCAAACGTGGGCAAAGGGGATCTTCTTTTTGGTGCTGGCCTCGTTCGCCAGTGTCTACGTGATCGCCGGGTCGCCCCTGGCCCTCGTGGTGCTCGGCGCACAGGTGCTGTTCGCGCGACGCCGCTCCTGGTGGCTCATCGCGGTGCAGGCTGTCGCGGCCTACGGTTCGGTGTTCGCGTTCGGCTCCTCGGTCGGCATCCTCGGCTTCGTCGCCGGGTCGCTGCTGCTGACCCGGCTGTGGCCGCTCGCGCTGGCGGTGGCGGGCAGCGCGGCGCTGCTCGGGCCGCCCGACCCGGTGATCACCATGGTCCTGGTCGGCCTGGTCATCTACGGCCTGGCCACGATGGTGGACAGGATCGACGAGGTGACCGCGGCCCGGCTGTCGCTGGCGATGACCGCGGCGGCCGAGGAGCGGCTGCGCATCGCCGCCGAACTCAACCAGAGCCTGGGCAGCGCGCTCGACACGATCGCGACCAGCGCCCGCGCGGGTTCGCCTGACGTGGAGACGGCCCGGCGGTCGCTGAGCGCGGCCAGGTCCGCGGCGGTCGGCTACCGCGCGATGTCGCTGGGTCCCGAGGTCACCACCGCCAAGGCCATGCTGGTCTCCGCCGGGGTCTCCACAGAGGTGCGGATGCGGCACGCGGAGCCGCTCGGCCCGGCCGGCGCGCTGCTGGCCGCCGTGCTGCGCGAGGCCGTGACCGAGATCGTCCGGCGTCGCGCCGCCACCCGCTGCGTGATCGAGACCGTCACGGACGACGACACGGTACGGCTGAGCATCGCCCACGACGGCACCCGCAGCGCCGCCGACGAGTCCCTGGCCGACCTCCCCGCCCAGGTGGCGGCGGCCGGCGGCACGCTCACCACGGGCATCGACACCGCCGCCCAGGTCGTCGTCGAGGTCACGCTGCCCGCCACCAGGCTGCCGGACACGCCCGCCCCCTCCACCAGGCTGTCGACGGCGCTGCTGGCGGTGGTCCTGGTCGGGTTCTCGGCCAAGGGCCTGCTGCTGGCCGGATCGTGGTGGCCCGCGCCCCTGCTGCTCGTCATCATCGTCATGCACCTGCGCTCGGTCGAAGGCCGTCACATGACCGCGTTGGCGGTCATGGCCGTGCTGACGCTCGCGCCGATCCCGCTGTTCGGGCAGGCGTGGCTGGGGACGGCCGGGTTCCTCGCCGGGCCGCTCCTGCTCGCCTTCCGGCTCAGGGTGGCGGTGCCTCTGGTGGCCGCGGTCATGGCGGTGGTGACGGTCGCCGGAGTCCTCATCGGCCTGCCGTACCCGCTGGTGGTGAACTACACCGTCAGCACGCTCGTGACGGGGCTGGTCCTCTACGGCCTGTTCACGCTCGCGCGGCTGGACCGGGAGCTGAGCGCGGCCAGGGACGGGCTGGCCCGGTCGGTGGTGGTGGCGGAGCGGTTGCGTGCCGCGCGCGACCTGCACGACCTGCTCGGGCACACGCTGGCGGCGATCCTGCTCAAGAGCGAGCTGGCCCGGCGGCTCGAACCGGAGCCGGCGCGGGCGGAGCTGGACGACGTGCTGGCCATGACCGAACAGGCCATGAACGACCTGCGGACCATCTCCGGCGAACGGGGGAAGCTGTCGCTGACGGGTGAGGCGGACTCGGCGCGCTCGGTGCTGGCCGCGGCGGGCATCGAGGTCTCGGTGGAGCTCGGCCACGGCACGCTCGGCGCGGACGTGGAGACCGCGCTCGGCGCCGTGCTGCGCGAGGCGGTCACCAACGTGCTGCGGCACAGCTCCGCACGCCACTGCGCGATCGGCACGACCGAGCGGGACGGCGAGGTACGGCTGGCCGTACGCAACGACGGCGCGCAGGCCAAGCCGATCCGGCGCGGATCCGCGGGCATGGGCAACCTGACCACCCGGCTGGCCGAGCTGGACGGACGGCTGGACCTGGCGCGGGAGGGCGAGTGGTTCGAGCTGGCCGCGACGGTCCCGACGCGCTCCTGGGTGCCGGCCTAGATCCAGCCCGCCTCGGTGGCGATGCGGGCGGCGTCGGTGCGGTTGCGCGCGTTGAGCTTGGCGACGATCGCGGTCAGGTAGTTGCGTACGGTGCCCGCGCTCAGGAACAGTTGGGCGGCGATCTCGGTCGCCTCGGCCCCGGCGGCGGCCAGGCGCAGGATGTCGGCCTCGCGCGGGGTGAGCGGGTTGTCGGCCAGGTTCCACGCGGTGACCGCGAGCGAGGGGTCCAGGACGCGCTCGCCCTGGACGACCTTCCTGATCGCGGCGGTGACCTCCTCCGGCGGCGCCGTCTTCAGCACGAACCCGTCCACCTGGGCGGCCAGCGCCCGGCGCAGGTGGCCGGGCCTGCCGTACCCGGTGAGCATGAGCGTGCGGCAACCCGGCAGCCTGGCGCGGATCTCGGCGGCGGCGTCGAGGCCGTCGATCGTGCCCGGCATGTCGATGTCCAGCACGGCGACGTCCGGCCGGTGGGCCGGCGCGGCGGCCACGGCCTCGTCCCCGGACTGGACCGCCGCGACGACCTCCAGATCGGGTTCGAGGTTCAGCAGGGTCACCAGAGCGCTCCGGATGACGTGCTGGTCCTCGGCCAGGAGTATGCGGATCACGGGATATGTCTACCAGTTTGTCCGAATCATGATGACGTCATGTGCGGGTCGTGATCGGCTCTCTGGTCCCGGGAGGCGCCGCTGACCAGGCTTGATGCCATGACAGAAGTGGTGCGGATGGATGCCGTGAGCAAGGTGTACGGCAAGGGCAGTGGCGCGGTGGCCGCCCTGCGCGAGGTGTCGGTGGGGATCCCCCAGGGGACGTTCGCCGCGGTGATGGGGCCCTCGGGCTCGGGCAAGAGCACGTTCCTGCACTGCGCGGCCGGTCTCGACGTGCCGACGTCGGGCTCGGTGCGGCTGGGCGGCACCGAGCTGTCGGGCATGGACGAGACCGCGCTGACGGCGCTGCGCAGGCGGCAGGTCGGCTTCGTGTTCCAGTCCTTCAACCTGGTCTCCTCGCTGACCGTGCTGGAGAACATCACGCTGCCGCTCCTCCTGGCCGGCGCTCGGGTGGACCGGGCCTGGCTGGCCGAGATCGTGCGCCGGGTGGGCCTGGAGGGCCGTACCGGCCACCGTCCCGCCCAACTGTCCGGCGGCCAGCAGCAGCGCGTGGCGCTCGCCCGGGCGCTGGTGACCCGGCCGCAGGTGGTGTTCGGCGACGAGCCCACCGGCGCGCTCGACACGATGACCGCCCGCGACGTGCTCGTACTGCTCCGCGAGATCGTCTCCGGGCTCGGCCAGACGGTGGTGATGGTCACCCACGACCCCGTCGCCGCCTCCTACGCCGACACCGTCCTCTACCTCGCCGACGGCCAGATCGTGGACTCCATGGCCGCGCCGACCGCTGACAAGATCGCCGAGCGCATGACCCGGCTGGGGGCGTGGAAGTGATGTTCTCCTTTGCATGGAAGACCCTGCGCCACCGCCGCGCCGCCTTCGCGGGCTCGTTCGTGGCCCTGCTGTGCGCGGCCACGCTGGTCACGGCCTGCGGGATGCTCCTGGAGACGGGACTGCGCGGCACCGTCGCCCCCGAGCGCTACGCCGGCGCCCCGCTGATCGTCGCCGGCGACCGGTTCGTCCGGCAGCCCAAGGAGAACGGCAAGATCAAGGCCAAGGAACTCGCGGAACGTCGCTGGATCCCCGCCTCCCTCGCCGCCGAGCTGGGACGCCGGCCGGGCGTCACCGACGTCGTCACCGAGGTCACCTTCCCCTTCGCCGGATTCACCGCGCACGGCTGGGAGTCGGCGGCGCTGACCCCGTTCACGCTCGCCCGCGGTCGCGCGCCGCGCTCCGACGGCGAGGTGGTCGTCGACGCCGCGAACGCCACCGCGAAGATCCCCGGCTACCGCGTCGTCGGCGTCACCGCCCAGGCCCTGCCCAGCCAGCACACGATCTTCTTCAGCACCGGCGAGGCCCGGCGGCTGGCGGGCCGTCCAGGGATGGTCTCGGCGATCGGCGTCTTTCCCGCGGTGGACGTCCAGGTCAAGGGCGCCATGACGTACACGGGTGACGCCCGCGGCGCGGTCGAGTTCCAGGACGCGGAGAGCGCCAGGATCCGGCTGATCAGCCTCGGCGGTGCGCTGGCGGCCACGTCACTGCTGGTGGCGATCCTGGTCGTGGTGGGCACGTTCGCGCTGTCCATCCAGCAGCGTCGGCGCGAGCTGGCCATGCTGCGTGCCGTCGCCGCAACCCCCCGGCAGATCAGGAAGCTCGTCGGCGGCGAGGCGCTCCTGGTCAGCGTGCTCGCGGGAGTGATCGGTTCCGGAGCGGGCATCCTGCTGGGCTTCTGGCTGCGGTCCAGGTTCGTCGCCCTGGGCGCCATGCCGCCGAACCTGGGGCTGGTCGTCAGCCCGTTCCCCGCGCTGGCGGCGCTGCCGGCCACGGTGGCGGCCGCCTGGGCCGCGGCTCGGCTGTCGGCTCGCCGAGCCGCGCGGGTCAGGCCCGTCGAGGCGCTGGGCGAGGCCGC
>NZ_BAAAZP010000108.1:0-10888 GCF_039536965.1 Nonomuraea antimicrobica
CTCCATCACCGTCAAACTCAACCCCGACCCCGTCTGGGGCCGCCGCACCCAGACCATCCAAGTCCTCGGCCGCGAACAGAGCGCCACCGCCTACACCACCCTCGCCGCCCAGGCCACCCACACCTTCGACCCCGCCACCGGCAACACCGTCACCATCCCCGTCACCGGCCGGGTCGCCGACGTCCGCCTCCAGTTCACCGCCAACTCCGGCGCACCGGGCGGACAGGTCGCCGAGTTCCAGATCTTCGGCACGTCCGCCCCCAACCCCGACCTGACCGTGTCGAACCTGACCTCCTCACCGGCGAGCCCCGTCGAGACGGACGCGGTGACGTTGTCGGCCACGGTCAGGAACGCCGGCAGCGCGGCCTCCGTGGCGACCTCGGTCAACTTCTACGCGGGCACCACCAAGGTCGGCACCGCGAACGTGGGCGCGCTGGCCGCCGGCGCCACCGCCAACGTGTCGGCCGACATCGGGGCCAGGGACGCGGGCACGTACCAGCTCTCGGCCAAGGTCGACGAGGACAACAAGGTCATCGAGCAGAACGAGGGCAACAACACCGCGACGGGCACGCTGACCGTACGGCCGGTCGACACGGCCGACCTGATCGCCTCCCCGGTCGCCTGGACGCCGGGCAACCCGGCCGCGGGCACCACGGTGTCGTTCTCCGTCGCGATCAGGAACCAGGGCACCGTGGCCTCCAGCAGCGGCTCCCACGGCATCACGCTCACCGTCGCCGACGACTCGGGCGCCGTCGTACGGACGCTGACCGGCTCGGTCTCCGGCACGATCGCCCCCGGCGCCACCACCAGCCCGGTCAGCCTGGGCACCTGGACGGCGGCCAACGGCAAGTACACGGTGAAGACCGTGCTCGCCGACGACCCCAACGAGCTGCCGGTCAAGCGGGCCAACAACACCAGCACGCTGCCGCTGTTCGTGGGCCGGGGCGCGAACATGCCGTACGACACGTACGAGGCCGAGGACGGCGTGATCGGCGGCGGCGCGGCCCGCGTCGGCCCCAGCAGGGACATCGGCACCATCGCCGGCGAGGCGTCGGGGCGGCGCGCCGTGACGCTGAACCAGACCGGCGCCTACGTCGAGTTCACCACCAGGGCGGCGACGAACACCCTGGTCACCCGCTTCAACATGCCCGACGCCCCGGGTGGCGGCGGCATCAACTCCACCCTGAACGTCTACGTCAACGGCACGTTCCTCAAGCCCATCAACCTGTCCTCCCGCTACGCCTGGCTCTACGGCCCCGAGGCCAGCCCGAACAACAACCCCGGCTCTGGCCCGCCCCGGCACATCTACGACGAGGCGAACGTGCTGCTCGGCACCACCGTGCCGGCCGGCAGCAAGATCAGGCTGCAGAAGGACGCGGCCAACACCCACACCTACGCCATCGACTTCGTCGACTTCGAGCAGGCCACGCAGCTCGGCAACCCGGACCCGGCGAAGTACGCCGTCCCGGCCGGCTTCACCCACCAGGACGTGCAGAACGCCCTGGACAGGGCCCGCATGGACGCCAACTTGACCGGCGTCTACCTGCCCGCGGGCGACTACCAGACGACGAGCAAGTTCCACGTGTACGGCAAGGCGGTCAGGATCGTCGGCGCGGGCCCCTGGTTCACCAGGTTCTACACGCCTTCGGGGTCGTCCAACACCGACGCGGGCTTCCGCGCGGAGGCCACGGCCAACGGCTCGACGTTCGCGAACTTCGCGTTCTTCGGCAACTACGCCGAGCGCATCGACGGGCCCGGCAAGGTGTTCGACTTCTCGAACGTGGCCAACATCACGATCGACAACCTCTGGGTCGAGCACCAGATCTGCATGCTGTGGGGCTCGAACACGGACAACCTGACGATCAGCAACTCCCGCATCCGCAACGTGTTCGCCGACGGCCTGAACCTGACCAACGGCAGCACCGGCAACCGCGTCACCAACATCGAGACCAGGTCCACGGGCGACGACAGCTTCGCGCTGTTCTCGGCCACCGACAACAACTCGGGCGAGCAGTTCGGCAACGTCTACGAGAACCTGACCTCGCTGCTGACGTGGCGGGCCGCGGGCATCGCCGTCTACGGCGGCTACAACAACGCCTTCAGGAACATCTACGTGGCCGACACGCTGACGTACCCGGGCGTCACGATCAGCTCGCTGGACTTCGGGATCCCGATGCACGGCTTCGGCGCCAGCCCGCCCACGACCTTCGACAACATCTCGCTGGTCAGGGCCGGCGGGCACTTCTGGGGCCAGCAGACGTTCCCGGCCCTGTGGGTGTTCTCCTCCTCCAAGGTGTTCCAGGGCATCCGCGTCAGCAACCTGGACATCGTGGACCCGACCTACAGCGGGATCATGTTCCAGACCGGCTACTCGAACCCGTCGACCCCGCTGAACCCGGTCAAGGACACGGTCTTCACGAACGTGTCGATCAGCGGGGCGCAGCGCAGCGGTGACGCGTTCGACGCCAAGTCCGGCTTCGGCATCTGGGTGAACGAGATGCCCGAGCCCGGCCAGGGCCCGGCGGTCGGGTCGGCCACGATCAACAACCTCAGGTTCAGCAACAACTTCCAGAACATCAAGAACACCACCTCGACGTTCACCCTGACGACCAACTAGCACCCGGCGGTCGACGAGACACACCGGCTCATAGCTCGGCCCTGGTGGGCAACCCCTGCCAGTCGCTGACGCTGGTCACCGCGGCGGCGCTCAACAGCGCCCCGCGGTGCAGGCGTTCCTGGGGGGTGAGGCCGTCGAGCGCGGCGCTGATGTAACCGGCCGCGAACGCCTCCCCCGCCCCCGCCGTGTCCACGACGGGGACCTGCCAGCCCGGCACGTCGTACCGCATCCGGTCGGACCGTGCGGTGGCGCCCTTCACGCCACGGTCCACCACGACCTCCCGCTCGGGGGTGAGTGCGGGCTTGACCAGGTCCAGCTCGTCCTGCCGGAGGAAGAGCAGGTGCGACTCGCAGGCCAGCTCGCTCAGCACCTCCTCGGCGTCGCGGACCGAGGCCCACAGCTCGGGGACGTACGCGACGGAGAAGGAGATCATCACACCGGCCTTCCTGGCCGCGGTGACGGCAGTGCGCACGGCGTCGAGCGCGTCGTGGCCCAGCCCCGCCGTGAGGCCGGTGACGTGCAACATCTTGGCGGCGGCGATCCGGTCGATCGGCACGTTGCCCGCCGCGAGCAGCGACCCCGCCGAGCCGGCGCGGTAGTGGACCACGACGTGCTCCCTGGCCACCCGCGTCTCGCGTAACAGCAGCCCCGTACGCGCGCCCTCGGTCACGCGCACGTCCCCGACGTCCACGCCCTCGCCCCGCAGCACGCTCAGCGCCCTGGCGCCCAGGTCGTCGGCGCCCACCTTGCCCAGATACGCACACCGGTGCCCGAGCCTGGCCAGGGCGACGGCCAGGGTGAACTCGGGGCCGCAGACGTCCAGCCGGGCTTCGCTCTCATGGCGCACCCGACCGCTGGACACCACCCCCAACGGCTCACCCAGCGTGTAGACGTCCGTCATAGGGCCAGACTGTAGTGGGTCGGGATGATCAAACATGTGATTTTCCTGTGTAAGCCCTGGTTAACGCCGTGATCAAATATTGCTCCGAACTTTAGCCAACCTTTTCCCTTTCCGGAGCCTCAAAGTAGTAGAGGGAGCCCGGCCACCCCGAGCCAGGCTCCAAGTCAATACGGGGAGAGGAATCAGCACCCTCATGAGAAAGATCGCAGTAGGTATCCTTTCCGCTCTTGTGGGCGGCGCCATGCTCGTGTCCGGCGCCGGCGTCGCCTCGGCGACCACCAAGACGGACACCCAGCTCAGGATCCGCGACATCACCCCCAACCCGGTGGTCGTGAAGGCGGGCGCCGAGACCACGGCGTACTTCGACGTCGGCGCCAGCTCCGACGTCAAGAAGGTCGAGCTCACCCTGGCCCCCGCCGACGGTTTCCACACCATGCGGAACAGGGACGTCAAGGACCTCGAGGGCTGGCGCTTCGCCGCCGGGTTCAACGAGAACGACCCGGCCGGCAAGTGGCGGGCCACCGCCGTCGCCTTCGACGGCGCCGGCAAGGAGATCGCCAAGGACTCGGCGTACTTCTCGGTCGAGATTCAGAAGGGCAAGGCCGACACGCGCATCTCGCGCTTCGACGCCAGCCCCTCCAAGGTCCGCAAGGGCAAGTCGATCTTCTTCTCCGGCCGTCTGCAGGTGGACGACGACGGCTGGGAGGGCGTGCGCAACGAGCGCGTCAACATCTACTTCCGGGCCAGCGGCTCCAACGCCTGGAAGTGGGTCGCCTCCGACCGCACGTCGTGGGACGGCAAGTTCTACGCCAAGACGCGCGCCAGCAAGAGCGGCAGCTTCCGTGCCGTGTTCAGCGGTGACGACGAGCTCGAGAGCGCGACGAGCCGCACGGACTACGTGCGGGTCTACGGCTCCTGGTGGCGTGGCTGATCCATTCTCGTCGAGGCCCGGTCCCCTGTGGGGCCGGGCCTCCGGCTTTTCCTGAGCCCGGTCACGTGTGGGCCGGGCTCCGGCATTCCCGGGATCTTTTACCTTTCCGAGGTTTATCGATCACTCAATCGCCGCATGGTGAGTCGCATTGTGTTGACCGATCCCCCGAAGGAGCCCCCGAATGCCGCACCCCGTCGTCGCCCTCGTCCTGAGCATGACGAGCACGCTGGGCGCGGCCCCCTCACCCGAGTTGTCCGTACGCTACGAGGAGCCCGGCTCGCCGCGCGCCGAGCAGGCCGAGCGGCTGCTGAAGGACAGCGGCGCGCTGGAGACCGGCATCCGGCTGCCCGAGCCCGTCCGGGTGGTCGCCCGTGACTGCGACTCCCCCACGGCCGGGTGGAACGCCGGCAAACGCGAGATCACGATCTGCTACTCCCTGGTCGACCGGGTACGCGGCACGATCAAGGGCATCTCCGAGACCGAGGAGACCGACGCGCGGGCCGCCGGCGCCCGGCTCGACGGCGCACTCACCGTGCTCTTCCACCACCAGCTCGGCCACGCGCTGACCACGCTCAACGGCCTGACCGACAGCTCCGGGCAGGCCGACCAGTTCGCCGCGCTGACGCTGCCGGCCGACGCGCCCGAGCGCGTGGTGGCCGCCGCCGAGGCCCGCCATTTGCTGGCCGGGCACCTCGACCTCGACCACCTGTCCGGCAGGGCGGAGTCGGCCACGTTCGCCTGCCTGCTCTACGGCGCCGACCCCGCCAAGTACGGCCGCATCGCCGAGGGCGGCTGGGTCCCGGCCGAGCGCGCGCCCTCCTGCCCCGGCGAGTACCGCCGGGTCAAGGCGGCCATCGGCGACCGGGCCGTGAAAGTCGGCACCTGACGGGTAGCGTCCGGGTATGGCCGACGACCTGCTCAAAGACCTCAACCCGTTCGACATCTTCGACGCCGAGGCAGCCCGGCTCGACTGGTTCTTCTCGGGGCTCGACGAGAGCGGCTGGCGTCGGCCGTCCCGGTGCGCGGGCTGGTCCGTCCGCGACGTGCTGGCCCATCTGGCGGGCGAGGAGCTGTACAACCACGCCTGCCTCGACGGCACCGTGGACGATCTGATGTCCCAACTGGCCGGGGAGGCGGTCGACGGGTACAACGACTTCAACGAGTGGTGCGTACGCGAGCGCCGCGACCTGCCCGTCGAAGAGGTGCTGGCCGAGTGGCGGGTCAAGAACGGCGAGACGCGCGAGCGCATGCGGGCGCTCGGCCCCGACGCACTGCTGGAGACGATGGCCGGGCCCTACCTCGTGGGCCTGCAGACCTTCCACTACGACTCCGAGTACGCCACCCACGCCGACGACGTGGCCGCGCCCGTCTCGGAGGCCGAGACCGAGGGCCGGACGTTGTGGCGGGTGGCCGTGGGCCGGTTCGTGCTGGCGGAGCAGGACGCCAAGGTGCAGGTCGAGCAGATGCCCGACGCGGTCTGGGTGGCGGCGGGCGGGACCAGCGCGACGCTGTCGTACCCGGAGTTCGTCGAGGCCACGGTGGGCCGCCTGCCGGCCTCCCACGACGTCGACCCGCGCGTCGCCGCGGCCCTGAGGTGCCTGGCCTGAGGCCCTGAGGCGCCTCGCCTGAGGAGGGACGACCATGTGGCTGCGTAACCGCCAGGGCACCGAGCCGGTGACCGCGCGCAGCCCGCTCCGGGTCCGCCGGATCATGTCGCTCGTCGCCCTGGCGTTCGGCCTCGTGGCGGGGGTGTTCTTCGTCGTGCTCGCCGTACGCACGGGCGAGGAGGTGTGGCGCTGGGAGGCCGCCATCGCCGCCGCCGTGGTGGTCATCGCCGTGATCGACCTGTTGGTGCTGCGCCGCCGCTCCCGTGCTCAGCGCGACGACTGAGGCCCACGCGCCACTCTCAGAGGTGCCGCTCCAGGAAGCCCAGGACCGTACGGGCCAGCGTCACGCGGTGGTCCGACAACGCGTGGTCGGTGGGGAGGACGTGGTGTTCGAGCTGTTCGACGGGCTGCGCCAGGTACGCCGCGACGACCGGCTCGTGATGCGTCTCGGAGGGGGTGACGGTGTCGTGGCCGGTGCCGACGAGGAGCACCGGGCGGTCCGCCAGCAGCGGCGCGAGCCCGGCCAACCGCCACGCGTCGCCGGCGGCCTCCATCTCGGCGACGAGCGCCTCCCCGCTGGTGCCCTGAAGTGGACCCAGCTCACCGGCGAACGCCTCGACATAGGCCGTACGGACGCTCGGATCGGCACGGCAGAGCGCCGACGCCGTACCGAAGTCGAACGCGGACACCGAGGCGACCGCCGCGACGGACGGGTCGGCGGCCGCGGTCATCAGGGCGGTGAAGCCCCCGAGGCTGTGGCCGACCAGCGCCACCCGGCGCGGATCGAGCCGGTGGGCGGCCACGACGTCAGGGTCGCGCAGCCCGGTCACGACCGCCGCCGCGTCCTGGAGCACGTTGCCCCATGACCACGAGCCGCCGACGCCCCACGAGCCGCGATAGTGGAACACCAACGCCGCGTAGCCCGCCCTGCGCAGCACCTGCGCGAGGTCGAAGTTGCGCTCGTTCCCCGGGAATCCGTGCAGCACCACGACCACCG
Organism: Nonomuraea antimicrobica; assembly: GCF_039536965.1. Lineage (NCBI taxonomy): Bacteria > Bacillati > Actinomycetota > Actinomycetes > Streptosporangiales > Streptosporangiaceae > Nonomuraea > Nonomuraea antimicrobica. Next base: position 7,054 of record NZ_BAAAZP010000108.1, read on the forward strand.
GATGCGGCCCGGGGCCGGACGGCACGTGCAGCACGCCCAGCAGGGTCGCGCCGCCGCTGTCGAAGGTCACCGCGGGCGTGGTGGCGGGGAAGTCGGGGTCTCGCGGCGGGTCGGCGGAGAAAGGATCTGTCATCAAAGGCTCCAAGGGTCGCACCGAATCAGGACGACCCAGGACGCTAGCACCTCATCGAACCGAACGGTACCATGCCGCGCCCGACCGCCCGGCGCCACCCAGGCGTAGGGCCCGTGCAGGCTCAGTGGGGGAACTGCCTGGGCGGCCGGGGCGTCACCTCGTCGCGGAAGTCCTCGATGACCGAGACGACCTGGCGCATCAGGACGGTGTCCGCGAGGCGGTCCAGATAGAGCGAGCGCCGGGCCAGCGCGTCCAGGTCCACCGCGAAGTAGACGGCCATGAGCGGGTTGACGAACAACTCGCCGCCCCGGGTCCTGTCGGTGAAGCGCACGTCCCCGAAGTCGCCGCGCACGGCCGCCGCGATCGAGCCGTTCACGATGCTCGGGTACGCCGGCAGTTCGGCCTGGGCGTGGGCGACGGCGTCGAGATAGAGCGCGCCCGCCTTCGTGGCCCTGGAGACGGAGAACGCGCCCAGGTAGCCGCCCTCGCGTTCGAGCGCCGCCAGGTTCTCCAGCACCTGTACGTGGTTGACGCCGTGATAGGCGTCCACGCCGAAGCCCAGGCAGACGACGACCTTCTCGGGAACGTCGAGCGCGTGCGCGGCGGCCAGGCTCGTCATGTCGTCGGCCGGGGTGCCGAGGCCGGCCTCGTCCCCGCGCATGAGGATGTCGGTGCCGCCGTCCACGAGGACGACCGCGTCGATGCCGAGATGCTCGGCCAGCCTGGCGTACGCGGCCCGCAGCGGGCGCACGCCGACCTTGGGGAAGGCGTACACGGTGGCCGGTTGGCCGTGCGCGGCGAGCCAGCGGGCCAGGCAGCGTTCGGGGAAGTACCAGTCGCGGGCGGGGGTGTCGGGGCCGACCTCGGCGACGTCCTCGAACAGCCAGGCGTCGAGGTCGAGCGCGTCGAGGTGACTGAACGACAGGTTCGCCAGGTGCACCTCCTTGCCCGCCTCGCGCAGGGACAGGGCGAGGGGTAACCCGGCGTACACGTCCGAGCCCCCGCCCGCGCCGGCGACCAGGATCCGTTCGGACCGGTCGAGGCGGGCAGACAGGGGCGATTCGAACATGCGTCACATACTGCCTCAGCGCTTGCCGTAGCGCTGGTTGAACCGCTCGACCCGGCCCGCGGTGTCGAGGATGCGGCCACGGCCCGTGTAGAAGGGGTGGCTGGCGGACGAGACGTCCACGTCGATGACCGGGTACGTCTTGCCGTCCTCCCACTCGACGGTCTTGTCGCTGGTCAGCGTCGAGCGGGTGAGGAAGGCGAAGCCGGCGCTCGGGTCGCGGAAGACGATCGGACGGTAGTCGGGGTGCAGGTTCTTCTTCATGGCCCCTGCAACCATGCGACAACGGTTTTCATTCCCCAAATTCTGGCCGAGCCCGATGCCCCACCCGCCACCACGTACGCCGAGGCGGCGCCGCGCTCACCCGGACGACACCCGCACCCCTTCCGCATTCACCCGGACGAGATCGCACCCCATTCCACATTCACTCGGACGGCACCCGCACCCCATTCCACATTCGCTCAGACGGCACCCGCGCCCCTTCCGCCTTGATCCCTCCCATGCCGCCAGAGCCGCCCAGCTCACCGGGACGGTCGGCGCCGTCGGCGTTCCGGCGATCCGCGCGGAACCGTTCGCACCGGCCACCCGACCCCGGCCCACGTCTTACGATCGAAGGGCCCCGGCGCACGGGCGCGGGGTCCGCCGTCGGCGGAACTGACACTACGTCCACCCACGAACACGTAAGGTAGCCGCATGGATACCCCCACCGACGTCCTGCATCGCGTGTTCGGTTACGACTCCTTCCGGGCGGGCCAGCAGGAGATCATCGACCACGTCGTGGGCGGCGGTGACGCGCTCGTCCTGATGCCCACCGGTGGCGGCAAGTCGCTGTGCTACCAGATCCCCGCCCTGGTGCGGCGTGGCGTGGGCGTGGTCATCTCACCGCTGATCGCGCTGATGCAGGACCAGGTCGACGCGTTGCGGGCGCTCGGCGTGCGGGCGGGGTTCCTCAACTCGACACAAGACTTCGACGAACGCCAGCTCGTGGAGTCGGAGTTCCTGGCCGGCGAGCTCGACCTGCTCTACCTCGCCCCCGAGCGGCTGCGGGTCGAGGCCACCCAGCGGCTGCTGGCCAAGGGCGAGATCTCGGTGTTCGCCATCGACGAGGCGCACTGCGTGTCCCAGTGGGGGCACGACTTCCGTCCCGACTATCTCGAGCTGTCCAGGCTGCACGAGCTGTGGCCCGACGTGCCGCGCATCGCGCTCACCGCCACCGCCACCCCCGCCACGCACGAGGAGATCTCCGCCAGGCTCGGGCTCCAGCAGGCCCGGCACTTCGTGGCCAGCTTCGACCGGCCCAACATCCACTACCGCATCGCGCCGAAAAACGAGCCCAAGCGCCAGCTCCTGGAGTTCCTGCGCACCGAGCACGCGGGCGAGTCCGGCATCGTCTACTGCCTGTCCCGGTCCTCGGTCGAGAAGATCGCCGAGTTCCTGGTGGACAACGGCATCGCGGCGGTGCCGTACCACGCGGGCCTCGACGCCCGCACCCGCGCCCTGCACCAGGCCCGTTTCCTGCGGGAAGACGGGCTCGTGGTGGTGGCCACGATCGCGTTCGGCATGGGCATCGACAAGCCCGACGTGCGCTTCGTGGCCCACCTCGACCTGCCGAAGTCGGTCGAGGGCTACTACCAGGAGACCGGGCGGGCGGGGCGCGACGGGCTGCCCGCCACCGCGTGGATGGCCTACGGTCTGCATGACGTCGTCCAACACCGGCGCATGGCGTTGGAGGGCGACGAGGCCCACCGCCGCCGCCAAGTGCTGCACCTCGACGCGATGCTGGCGCTGTGCGAGACCGTGGGCTGCCGACGGGTGTTGCTGCTCGACTACTTCGGGCAGAAGGGCTCGCAGTCGTGCGGAAACTGCGACACCTGCCAGGCTCCTCCCGAGTCGTGGGACGGCACGATCCCGGCGCAGAAGGTGCTGTCCACGGTGTTCCGGCTGGCCAAGGAGCGGCGGCAGAAGTTCGGGGTGGGGCAGGTGGTCGACATCCTGCTCGGCAAGAAGACCGCCAAGGTGCTGCAGCACGGGCACGAGACGCTCAAGGTGTTCGGCGTCGGGGCCGACCTGGGCAACGCGGAGTGGCACGGGGTGGTCCGGCAACTGCTGGCCCAGGGGCTGCTGGCGGTGGAGTCCGACCACGGGACACTGGTGCTGACGGAGGAGAGCTCAGCGGTGCTGCGCGGGCAGCGCGAGGTGCCCCTGCGCCGCGACGCCCTGCGCCCGGCCCGCGTGAAGACGGCCTCCGGCTCGAAGTCCGCCCAGGCCGTCGTGGAGCTGCCGCCGGAGGCCGCCCCGCTGTTCGAACGCCTGCGCTCGTGGCGGGGCTCGGTCGCCAAGGAGCAGGGGGTGCCCGCCTACGTCATCTTCCACGACGCGACCCTGCGGGAGATCGCCACGCTCCGGCCTGCCTCGCTGGCCGAGCTGAGCGGGGTGAACGGGGTCGGGGAGAACAAGCTGGCCAAATACGGGGAGCAGGTCCTGGAAACACTCCGCACTGACGACGACACCCCTACGCTCCTCTGACCCCGACACCGCTGATCCACCCCTCTGCCCCCAACACGACGACCCGACCCGGGCCGGGCCGAGCCGGGCCGAGCCGGGCCGAGCCGGGCCGAGCCGGGCCGAGCCGGGCC
>NZ_BAAAZP010000109.1:0-45699 GCF_039536965.1 Nonomuraea antimicrobica
CACGTGGCCGCGTCGGCCGCCCGCCGGGCGGCGGCGTGGAAGGCACGCCTGGCGGCGATTTGCGCCGCCCGCCTGGCCGCGAGGCTGACCCCGACCCTGACCACGACCGCGGCCGCGAACCAGAAGAGTTGCCCGTCGGGGTCGCTCATGGTGACGGGGCTGTTGTTGGCGTAGGCGTAGGCGTTGAGCTGCTGCGGGTTCTCCGCGTCGATGATCGGGTCCACCGACAGGAAGCGGCCGAGCTTGGGGTCGTACTCGCGGGCGCCGAGGTGGACGAGCCCGGTGGTCGGATCCTCGGTGCCGCCGACGAACCCGCGTTGCCCCGGCCACCAGGGCGGTGGTGTCCCGCGATCCTCTCCGAACGGGGTCTGCCTGCGGATGGCCAGGTCCCCGGTGGCGGCGTTCACCGCGGCCTGCGCGGTGCCCTGGTGGTCGTTGGCCAGGAAGGAGACCTGGTTGTCGGGGGTGCGTACGGCGATGGCCTCGCCGCCGATGGTGTAGTAGCGGGTCTGCTCGACGACGTCCTTGGCGTGGTCGAGGCGCAGCTCCAGGTCGTCGATGTAGAGGGTGGTGTCGGCCGTGGTCTTGCGGATGAGGCGGTCGCCGTCGGCGTCGTAGACGAACGACGTGGTCTTGCCCGCTTCCGTCACCGACTCCAGGTTGCCTTCCGCGTCCCAGACGAGGCTCTGGTCGGAGGTGCCGACCTTGCGCCTGGTGGTGTTGCCGGCGGCGTCGTACTCGAAGAGGTCGGCCCCTACGGCCTGCAGCGCGTGGGGCTGCTTGCCGCCGGGGGCGGGGTAGGCGTAGTCGCGGACCTGCCCGCCCGCGCTGCCGAAGGCGTGCTTGGTCTCCTTGGTCCGGTTGCCGGTGGAGTCGTAGGCGTAGCTGACCGCGTACGGGGCCACGCCGCCGACCTTGCCCCCGGCCGGGCCGGAGGCGCAGTCGTCCGTGGCCGTCCAGGCCGAGGTCAGTCGGCGCAGGTGGTCATAGGTGAAGCACTGCGTGTCCTGGTTCGCCCGGTCGGTGATCTTGGTGATGTTGCCGACGGCGTCGTAGCCGTAGTTGAGGTCGAGGTCGGTCCTGGTCGTGCCCTCGCGGTCCAGCCGCATGCCGGTCAGCCTGCGGGTGGACTCGTCGTGGGTGTAGGTGAGCCAGGTCTTCCTGCCGCCTTCGCCCAGCTCGTACTGCAGGGTCTCGCCGAGCTTGGAGTAACGGGTGGCCGTCACGTAGGCGGACAGGCCGGTGACCTTGGTCGGCTGGCTCAGCTCGTCGTAGGTGTAGACGACCTGTTCCTCGGCCAGGCCGCCGGCGGCGGGGAAGCTGACCGACTGGACCTGGTCGTCGAGCGTGTAGCGGGTGTTGAGCTGGTAGGAGCCGGCCAGCTTGCCCTCCCGCTCGGGGACGGTGACCGTCTGGCGCAGGGCGCGGTAGTCGGCGTCGATCGCGTTGACCTCGGCCCGGTACGCCTGCCCGTCCACGTACCGGACGGTGGCGTTCATGTGGCCCCTGGCCAGGGCGTCGTACTTCCACTCGGCCAGCAGCGGCCCGGTCGCCGACCCCTCGCGCAACTCGGTCTTGCGGCCGAGCTGGTCGTAACCGTAGTACAACGTCTTACCGCGCGAGTCGGTCGTGGAGACCAGCTCGTCGGCGTCGTTGTACGTCATCGTGGTGACGCCCTTGTCCGGGTCCTCCGTCTTGATCTCCCGGCCGCGCAGGTCGTAGTGGTGCCGCCATACGTTCCCGACGTGGTCGGTCACCGTGGACAGGCGCCCGGCATGGTCGTAGGTGTACCTCGTGGACTCGTACGCGCCGGTCGGGGTGGCCCCCTTGTACTGGCGCAGCTCGATCAGCCGGTCCTCGGCGTCCCCGATCCGGGTGGTCGCGGTGCCGCCGGGCGGCGGCGTCACGTGCACCCGGTCACCCTCCTCCTTGACGGTGACCCGGTACTTCTCCACCCCCTTGGCCTTGAGGATCTCCGCGTTGACCTCGCCCGCGCCGTCGAACGCCGACACGACCTGAGCGGGCACGTCGGCGTCGGCCACCGCGAGCAACTGGGTGGCGGGCGCCCCGGTGGCGAAGTAGCCGGTGTTCTCCTTGTGCTTCTCACCCTGGGAGTTGTAGAAGGTGTCGGTGATCGTGCGGCCGTCACGCAGCGCGGGATCGGTCGTCTGATCGTCCTTGGGCGCGGGCTCCTGGGTCTGGCGCTCGCGCATCAGGCCGTCGTACAGCTCGTGGCTGCTGGTGTAGGTGCCGTCGGCGTTGAGCGTCTTGGTGGTGACGACGCTGGGGCCGTTCGTGCGCACCGTGTAGGAGTACTCCGTGTTCGGCGACTGGCCCGCCGCCTTGCTGCGGTCGGGCTGCCAGACCTTGGTCAGCCGCCCGAGCGCGTCGTACTCCAGGTCGACGCGCCGGTTGCCGGCGTCGATCTCGGCGATCGGCTCGCCCCAGGCCGGGTTGATCAGGGTGCGCTCGACGTGGCCGAGCTGGTTGGTCTCCGTGGTCTCCGTCGCGGGAGCGCCCGAGGACGGGCTGTAGACGGTGACGGACTTGGTACCGACCGGATCCGTCTCGCTCGTCTCCCGGCCGTACACGTCGTAGGTGTGGGCGCGATCGGTGATCGTGGTCCCGTCCGCCGAGACCAGCTCCTGCACCGAGGTCACGTCACCCTTGGTCGGGGCCTGTCCGAACGCCTTGCCGTCGTAGTGGACCTTCTCGTCCGAGATGATCTCGCCGGCGGCCAGCGTGGACAGGGCCGTGCCGCAGCCGGCCGCGACCTTCTGGACCCTGCTGGGGTAGTCGAGCATCCACGACGTGTCGTTGCGGGCGTAGGTGAACCGGGTGCACTGGTCGTCGTCCCCGTCGGCCAGGTCGCCCTGCTCGTCCACCTGGAGGAGGAGGCCCTTGGTGTCGTACGAGCGCTCCTCACCGGTACGCCGCCACCCGCCGCCCGCCACGGCGGTACGGGTGACCATGGACTTCGCCTCCACGATGTGCGCGGCCTTGGTGACGCCGCCCTGGGTGGACTCGGCCGTCTTCACCGACCACGGTTCCTCCAATGACGCGGTCAGCACCGACCCGCCGTCGCCGTCGAAGAGGATCTCCTCGCGCTCCAACCCGGCGTACTGGTCGAGGTCGTCGAGCTTGACGCCCTCGGAGTCCTCGACCTGCGCGCTGCGCTTGGAGCCGTCGGCCAGCTTGTCGCCGTGCAGGCCCCGGAAGTAGCGGAACTCCGTGAGGGTGCGCCTGGTGTCCTGCCCGTCGCCCTCGCGCACGCGTACCCTGCCGAATCCCCGGTAGTCCGACCACGTGCGGTGCTCGGGCTTGACCAGGATGTTCTCGGCGTAGCGCCAGCCGGCACCGTCGAGGTACTCGTAGTCGGTGACCATGTTGGGGGAGCCCGCGACCCGGTCGACCTCGACGGTCTGCGTGACCACGTACTTGTGGAACCAGTCGGTGACCTCGGCCTCGTCCGGCGGGGCCCAGCGCTGCGGGAAGCAGCGCCTGCTGTTCTTGTCCACCGCGGGAACGTCGCCCGGCTTGCAGTCGGCCGCCGAGTAGTTGATCCGCAGCTCGCCGCCCGACTCGTTGCCGATCGCCTGCACCCGCCACTTGACCAGCGGAGCGCGGCCCTCGTTGGCGTCCACCCGATTGGGAAGCTGGACGCCGATGAACGTGACCGGAGGCAGGGAGAGCGTGCCCCCGACGTGGCCGGTCTGCTGGATCGAGGCCAGCCACAGGGCCGGGCTCATGCCGTCACCCGAGGCGGGGAACTGGTGGGCCAGGGTCCAGGAGTCGACGGGGGTGTACTGGCCGGCTCCGTTGCCGATCTGGGTGGTGACCTTGGTCAGCCGCTTGCGGCTGAAGAACGTCGGCGCCAGCCTGTCCGTGCACTTCACCCCGGCGTCGCAGATCTGGTCGAACGGCACGTCCGGCCAGCGGCTCGCGGTCTCCTTCTTCAGCTCTCCTGGCGCGCACGTCACCGTGCCGCCCGGCAGGCACCGCTCGGCCACGTCGAACGCCACCCGGGCCGCGGGGGCCTTGGTGAACAGCTCGCCGTTCAGGTAGCCGTAGTCGATGCGCGTCAGGTAGGCGGCGCGCACGTACGAGGTGCCCAGCTCGGGCTTCATGTTGCGGCCGTAGTGGTTGGTCTCGCGCTCGTACCAGTAGGTGGTGGCGTTGCCGTGGGTGTCCACGGCCAGGTCCAGGTTCCACCGGTACGCCTGCTGGCACCAGGCGTTGGCCGGGGTGCTGTTGTAGCAGGGCTCCCCGCTGTTGTTGCCGAACACCGGCACCGTCTGCACCGACTTGGTCTCCGCCTTGCCGGTCGCCCAGCCGGGCAGCCGGTTCTGGCCGAAGGTGTACTGGCTGCCGTCGGGGGTGGTGACCCGCCAGTACTCGCCGTTGTTGTCGCCGTTCGTCGCGCCGGTCAGCGCCTCGATCCTGGTGCCGTCGTCGCGCTTGGGCCGCCACTGCTTGGTGGTGGCGTCCTTGACCAGCTCGACCGACGAACTGCCCAGCGACAGAACCGCGTTGTCCTGGTCCCAGCACAGATCGCCGGTCTTCTTCCCGTCGATCATGCACGACTTGTAGCGACGCTCGACGAAGCCGCCGGGACTGAGCTCGAAGCCCTCACCCGCCCAGGACGCCTGGTTGTTGGTGGAGGCGGTGCGCCCGTCCACGCTCTGCGCGGAGTAGCCGAGCGAGATCTGCGGCTCGTCCCCGCCCAGCGACGGCGGGGTACGCAGGTCGTAACCCCAGGTGAAGTCACCCGACTGGGTGCCCACGCTCCAGTCGGCGGAGGCGGCCAGCGAGGTGGCCGAGTGGTCGCCGGACTGGCCGGAGGCGGCGGCCGTCACGGCGTAGACCGCGCCGGTCTCGAACTCCGCGGTCAGCGTACCGGCCTGGGGATCGTTCCTGCCGGTGACCGGCTCGGGCTGCGGACAGGCCGCGGTGGCGGTGGCCGCCTTCAGGCCGCACTCGGCCAGCTTGACCAGCCGCAGCCGAGCCCCGTAGTCGCCGCCGAAGGCGTACCGGAAGCCGGAGTAATCGATCTCCAGCCGGGTCTGCCTGACGGCCTTGGCCGCGGCCACGCCCTGGCCGGGAGAGACGCGCAGCGCCAGGCCGAGCCGGTCGGTGTCGAGCAACTCCACCGTGACCGGCTCCACCTCGGCCGCAGCCGCGGTCTTGGCCTGTTGCGGGGCCAGCCGGACCGGGAAACCGGCCGTGAGGGTCTTGGCGGCGCTCCCGCCGAGTTCCGCCTTCTGCGGCTTCGGCCAGGTGACGCCCGGCGGTGTGCTCCATGCCTGCTTGGCAATCGGATTCTCGAGCGGCGCCTTGACGGGCACCTGCCCACCCGTGACCGGCGTCTCCTTCTGCACAGACGGGGCCGGACGGGGAGCCGCATAGGCGGGCACGGCGTACGCCATCTCCGCCAGCAGGACGACGGCGAGAATCGGAGCCAGCCTGCGCGGCCAGCGCGATTCACGCTTGACGCCTTCGAAACGATTCCAGGAGGCGTCCGGGTGAACGGGATCGGGAGGTGTCGGTTGAAGGCCGTTCCATCGGGATTCGGGCAGGTCTAACTCACTGGGCAGATCCATGAACCTTCTCCAGAGGGCTGCCGGTCGGGAGGAATGGAGGGCGGGGCCTCACCCGTTTCGAACAGGAGCTTGCGCGTGAGGCGATGAGCTCTCGAGTGTGTCCGCGATCACAGATTGGTGATCGGATCGTCGCGCTCGTCCGGCCGTCGGTCCAGACTTCTGCGCATTCTGCTTCCGCGCTTCTTGGCGGAGACGGCGCCTACGCGGTCGAGGGACGGCAGGCGGCGGCGCGGTCCTCGAGGAGGACGCGTTCGCGGGAGTTGCGGGTCAGGCCTGCCGCCCGCTCGAACTCCGCCCGCGCCTCCTCCGTACGGCCCAGCTTGACCAGCAGGTCCCCGCGTACGCTCGGCAGCAGGTGGTAGCCCTTGAGCGACGGCTCGTCCACGATCTGGTCGAGCAGCTCCAGCCCGGCCGCCGGCCCGTAGGCCATCGACAGCGCCACGGCCCGGTTGAGCTCCACCACGGGCGAGCGCGACAGGCGGGCCAGCGACTCGTACAGGCTCGCGATGCGCTCCCAGTCGGTGTCGTCCGGGTTGACGGCGCGGGCGTGGCAGGCGGCGATGGCGGCCTGCAGCGCGTACGGGCCGGGCGCGCCCGACAGCGACTCGGCGAGGTCGAGCGCGGCCAGGCCGCGGCCGATGAGGAGCCGGTCCCAGCGGGCGCGGTTCTGCTCCAGCAGCAGGATCGGCTCGCCCGACGGCCCCACGCGGGCGGCCGACCTGGACGCCTGGATCTCCATGAGCGCGACCAGGCCGTGCACCTCGGGCTCCTTGGGCATGAGACCGGCCAGCACGCGGCCGAGCCGCAGCGCGTCGTCACACAGCGCGGGACGCATCCAGTCGTCGCCGGCCGTGGCCGAGTAGCCCTCGTTGAAGATGAGGTAGATGACCTCCAGCACGGACGACAGGCGGCCCGCCAGCTCCGCCCCCTGGGGCACCTCGAACGGGATCCCCTTGTCGGCCAGCGTGCGCTTGGCGCGGACGACGCGCTGCGCCACGGTGGGCTCCGAGACCAGGAACGCCCGCGCGATCTCGTCGGTGGTCAGGCCGCCGAGCACGCGCAGGGTCAGCGCCACCCGCGCCTCCATCGACAGGGCGGGGTGGCAGGCCGTGAACACCAGCCGCAGCAGGTCGTCCTCGATCTCGTCGATCTCGGGAAGCTCGTCCTCCAGGTCGATGCGGTGGCCGAGCTCGACGAGGTTGCGCTGGAGGCGTTCGTTCCTGCGGATGAGGTCGATGGCGCGGCGCTTGGAGACCGTCATCAGCCAGGCGCCGGGGTTGCGCGGCACGCCGGACTCCGGCCACTGCTCCAGCGCGGCGACCAGGGCGTCCTGTGCCAGCTCCTCGGCGAGGCCGACGTCGCGCACCAGCCCGGCGAGCCCGGCGATGAGCCGGGCCGCCTCGATCCGCCAGACCGCCTCGATGGTGCGATGGGTGTCGGAAGCCGTCACCGGCCCATGAGACCAGCCCCGCCCCTCCCGCCGCAACCCGCTGCCGCGCGCCAGAGCCGGAGCGCCCGAGCCGGAGGCCGGTGCCGGAGGGACGGCGCCGAAGGGGTGGTGCCGGTGGGACGGCACTGAAGGGTGGTGCCGATGGGACGGCGCTGAAGGGCGGCGTCGGTGGGACGGGTCACGCGTCGGGGGTGTCCACGCGCAGGCGCTCGCGCAGCGCCTCCTCGCGCTCGCGCTCGTCCACGGGCATCGAGTCGTCCGGTACGTCCGAGGCGTCGAACACCTGCCACACGTCCAGCCCCACCCCCTCGTGCCCCGGCGGCACCGGCACGCGCAGGGCCCACTCGACGGCCTCCTCCCGCGACTTGACCTGGATCAGCCAGAACCCGGCGATCAGCTCCTTGGCCTCCGTGAACGGCCCGTCGATCACGCTGGCCCGGCCCTCGCTGTAGGCAATCTGGGCGCCGTGCGAGCTGGGGTAGAGGCCCTCGGCCGCGAGCAGCACCCCGGCCTTGGCCAGGGACTCGTTGTAGGCGTGCATGTTGTCCACGAGCTCCTGGCTGGGCAGCGTCCCGGCCTCCGTCTCGGCGTTGGCCTTGCCCACGATCATGAACTTCATCGGTGTCGTCTCCTTCGGGGCGAGTGGCGGCCCCGGTGGCCGTCCTCGTCGACGCGTCGAACGGCCGGGCCGCGGATCGACACTACGCCGTCAAGTCGTCGTGGGGTCGTGCGCGGGAACGCGACGAGCGCGCGGCCCGGGACGGGGCCGCGCGCTCGGCGGAGGGGGTAGCGGGGAGTGGAAGGCGCAGATGGTGCGTCAGGCGGCGTAGTCGGGGTAGCCGTAGCCGACGACCTGCGACTTCGGACGGACGCGCTCCTCCACCTTGCCGTTGCCGGTGTTGCCCTCGACGGTGGAGATGGTGCCGTCCTGGTTGTCCTTCAGCACGAAGCCGACGTGCTGGATGTCGTTCAGCGCCTTGCTGCCCCCCCAGGAGAAGAACACCACAGCGCCGGGCTTCGGGACGGTGCCGAAGCGGTTGTTGGCCGCGAACCACTTGGCGTGGGTCACGGTGTAGGCGTCCCAGCCGATCTGCCGGCGGGCGCCGGTCTGGTCGCCGACCCAGGAGACGAACATCGCGCACCAGGCGGCGTTCAGGTACGCGGTGCGGTTGCCGCCGTCACGGGCGATGGTCTCGGCGGCTCGCTGCGAGTCGGCGTACCACTGCTGGTACTTGGTGCCGCCGCCGTAGACGTTCTCGGAGGTGCCGATCTGGGACTTGGCCAGGGCCAGGACCTGCTCGGCGGTGACGTTGACCTTGTTCTCGCTCTCCGCGCCGTCCTTGTGGGCGGCGACGGCGGCGTCCGGGTGCCTGGCTCCGGTGGCCGTGGCGACGCCTATCGCGGAGTCGGCGCTGGCCGTGACGGCGTGGGAGCCGAGGGCCGTGGCGATGACGGTCGCGCCGACGAACGTGCTGACGAGGGCGCGGACCAGAGGGCTCTTCGAGGTATCGGTAATACGGTGCTTGGCCATCGAGGGGGTTACTCCTTGCTTCCATGCCGCTTACCGGGTTAGCTGACGGGTTCGGACGTGGAAGCTGCCCTACGGCACCGAAGTGCCGATTCACCCCAAGGAACGTGGGTCCCCGGTTCCGCCCGCAGGCGGATTCAGCGGTCACAGGACGATCCTGTGATCTGTCGTGCGATGGTCGACACAGCCGGACAAACCGGTCATATGCCTCAAGTAGTCATATAAGGTAATGCATGAGGCAAGGGGATGACAAACCCCTAAACGCGATGTCAGTCCAGTTGTCTCCGCGCGGCGGCCAGAAGCCCCATCATGGCAAGGGATTCGTCGAGGGGCATGATCGAGGATTCGGTCTTTCCCTCGGCCACCGCGGCGCGGACCTCGCGCAGCTCACCGGCGTATCCGTTGTCGGCGGGATCGAGCACCAGCTCCTCCGGCTCCATGCCGGGCCCGGTGAGCAGGATCCGCTGGGGCGCCCAGAACGGCGCCGCGATGTCCGCCCGCATCGATGTTCCGACAACGCCGGCCTGGTTCGGGTAATTCCCCAGCAGCGACGACGCCACGAGCGCGTGCCGTCCCCCGGGGTAGAGCAGGAGCCCGGCCACCTCCGCGTCCACCCCGGACGGGGCCAGCGAGCCGGTGACGCGCAGCTCGGAGGGCGCGCCCAGGAGCAACTGGGCCAGGCCGAACGGGTAGATCCCCAGGTCGAGCAGGGCGCCGCCGCCCAGCTCCGGCGCCCACAGCCGGTGCGCGGGGTCGTACGGCGCGGCGAAGCCGAACGTGGCCTGCACCGAACGGATCTCGCCGAAGCGCGGGTCGGCCGCGATCTGCTGGATGAGGGGGTTGAACCTCATCCACATCGCCTCCATCAGGAACACGCCCGCCTCGCGCGCCAGGCGTACCATCTTCGCCGCGTCGTCCACGGTCGCGGCCAGCGGCTTCTCGCACAGCACGGCCTTGCCCGCGGCGATGGCCGCCTCGGCCACCTCCAGGTGCTGCGCGTGCGGCGTGGCCACGTAGACGGCGTCCACGGCCGGGTCGGCGCACAGCTCTGCGTAGGAGCCGTAGGCCGACTCCGCGCCCAGCGTCGAGGCCAGGTCCTGCGCCCTGGTCAGGTCTCTGGATCCGACGGCGGCCACCCGCATACCGGGCTCCGCCACGATCGCCGCGCCCACCCTGCGGGCGATGGCTCCGGTCGCGGCTATTCCCCATGTGAAATCTCGCACGCGGGAGATCGTATATGGAAGGTAAAAAATCAGGTAAAAGAGGTGCTCGTTACTAAAAAATGCCCTCAAATGACACGTCAGTCACAGGGGTCACTCACATCATGTTGAACGTCTCGGGATCCGGCCCAAGTCGCAGCCCCTTGTTCAGCGCGCCGATGGCCACAATGTCCTCGGCGTCGAGAATGAAGTCGAAGACGTCGATGTTCTCGGCGATCCGCGTGGGCGTCACCGACTTCGGGATCACCACGTTGCCGAGCTGAAGGTGCCAGCGGAGCACGATCTGGGCCGGTGTCTTGCCGTACTTGTCCGACAGCACCCGCAGCGCCGGGTCGTCCAGCAGCCCTCTGCCCTGGCCCAGCGGGCTCCACGCCTCGGTGAGGATGCCGTTGGCCTCGTGGAAGGCCCGCAGCTCCCGCTGCTGCAGGTACGGGTGCAGCTCGATCTGGTTGATGGCCGGGGTGATGTCGGTCTCGTCCATGAGGCGGGTGAGCGTGGCGACCGTGAAGTTCGAGGTGCCGATGGCCCTGACCCGGCCGTCGCGGTAGAGCTGCTCCAGCGCCCGCCACGCCTGCACGTACTTGCCGTGCTGCGGCATCGGCCAGTGGATGAGGAACAGGTCCACGTAGTCGAGACCCAGCCGGGCCAGGCAGTCGTCGAAGGCCGCCGCCGCGCGGATGTGGTCGGCGTTGCCCAGCTTCGTGGTCACGAAGATCTTCGCGCGCGGCAGCCCGCTCCCGCGTACGGCCCGGCCCACGCCCTCCTCGTTGCCGTAGGCGGCGGCGGTGTCGACGTGCCGGTAACCGGTCTTGAACGCGGTGGCGACCGCCTGCTCGGCCTCTTCGGCCGGAACCTGCCAGACGCCGTATCCGAGCTGCGGAATTTGCACGCCGTCCGTGTTGAGCATGAGCGAGTTCATACCCTCCATTGTTCACGTCACGTTTCTGAGCGCTTAAGCCGGTGGGGCTACCTTGAAGCGGTCGTGACGGGCCAATACCCCGCTGGGAGGGCAACGAGTGGTCGAACAGGCGTCGGCCTGGGTGGAGTCCCCGCTCCAGATGCTGTGCGCCGTCGAGGCTCACCACGCCGGGCTCCTCGGCCCGGTGACCGCCGTCGTGCCGCGTGCCGGTCTGCGCCCGCTGAAGGCCACCCGGCGCGAGCTGCGCTCCCTCGGGCTGCCCGAAGGGCTTGAGCTGGCCGAGCCGCGCGAACGCATGCCCAGGCGCGTCCAGGCCGTCGGAGACGCCTTCTCCGGCCGGGTGCAACTGCGCTGGCTCATCTCCCGTCCCGGCCACATCGTCATCGTGGACGACGGGCTGGCCACGCTGCGGCTGCTGGAGCTGCTGGCGGCGGGCCCGTACCGGCCGCTGCTGCGCGCCCGCGCCGAGCCGACCCCGCTGCGCAGCGCCCTGGGCCTGGCCGCCGCGCTGCGGCTGCGCCTGGCGAAGGTGTCCGTCTTCACCGCGCTGACCGTGGACGACAAGCTCGAGGAGGCCGTCCGCGCCGCCGGGGTCGACCTCGTCCGCCACGACTTCGCCTGGCTGCGCGCGCAGCCGCCCAGCGCCGAGGGCCCCGCGGAGCGCACGGTCGTGCTCGGCACCTCGCTCGTGCGCAACGGCCTGGTCCACCGCGACCACTACCTGCGCTGGCTGACCGAGCTGGCCGCGCGCGAGCCCTTGGCCTACTACCCGCACCGCCGCGAGGACCCCGTGGACGTCGCGCTGATCCGGGAGCGCCCCGGCATCACCGTCCACGACGCCGGCGCCCCCGCTGAGCTGACGCTGCGCGGCCTGGACGCCGGCCACCGCGTGCTCAGCCTCCCCTCGACCGCGATCACCTCGCTGCGTGTGCTGCTCAGCCCCCGGGGCGTCGCCGTCGAGCCCGTGGACGTTCCCGATGACTGGTGGACCAGCAGGGCAGCCCCCGCCCTGCGATCACATTTGACTGGAGTGTCCGGGTGAGAGTGCTGGCGGTCGCCGACTCCGACTCCTATTTGAAGTGGGCGGCCTGCCTGCTCGGTGACCTGCCTTCGGGCTGCGTGACGGAGCTGGTCGTGGTGCGCACACCGATCGCGCCGTCGCCGGAGCAGATCGCCGCCGCCGTGGGCGGGCGCGAGGTGCCACCGGTGCTGTCGGCGCGGTCCGTACGCCGGCTGGCCGAGCGTACGCAGCCCGACGTGATCCTGCTGGCCTGCACCGGCCCCGTGGTCGACGTGCTGGTGGCCGACGTGCTCAACGAGCTGCGGCCGCGGCCGGTGTTCGTCAGCGGGCTGCCGGGCATCTCGGTGCCGGCCACGGAGAAGGCGTGGCTGTTCCGCAGCGGCTGCGACCTGTTCGTGGTGCACAGCGAGCGGGAGGTGGCCGAGTTCTCCGAGATCGCCGCCCGGCTCGGCGGGGGAGGGGCGGTGGGCCTGGCCCGGCTGCCGTTCCTGCGTACCCGCTCCGGCGGGCCGGCCGCCGTGCCCGGTGGGAACCGGGTGGTGTTCGCCACCCAGGCCAAGGTGCCGCGCGTGCGGGAGCAGCGCGAGCAGATCCTGCTGTCGCTGGCCGAGCTGGCCGAGCGCCGTCCCGAGCTGGACGTGGTGGTCAAGCTGCGCGCCCTGGAGGACGAGCGGCAGACGCACAACGAGCGCTTCCACTACCAGCGGCTGTGGCGGGAGATGGGCGAGCCTGGCCGGCTGACGTTCGCGGCCGGGTCGATGCAGGAGCAGCTCGAACTGTCGGCCGGGTTCGTGACGGTGAGCTCGACGGCGGCGCTGGAGGCCATCGCGATGGGCGTGCCGTCGCTGGTGCTGAACGACTTCGGCGTCAGCGCCGAGATGATCAACCTGGTGTTCGAGGGCAGCGACCTGCTCGGCTCGCTGGAGGAGCTGGCCGAGGGTGGGTTCCGTCTCGCCTCGCCGGCCTGGTGCGCGGCCAACTACTTCCAGCCGGCCGAGCGCAACGACTGGTCGGGCCTGCTGACCGGGCTCGTGATCGCCCGGCCGCGGACGCCCGCCAAGTCACTGCTCGACGGGCCCGAGCACGCCGCCGCGCGGCGCAGGGCCCGCCTCCGGGTGGAGGTGCCGCCCAAGATGCTGCGGGCGGGATACCGGGCCAAGCGCCGCATGCGCCGCTATCTCAAATCGCTGACCTGATCTTCCTACGGATCCTGGTGAACGCGCTGGGCTTGCCGGCGTCGGCGAAGCCCAGCGTCTCCAGGCGCTTGCGCTTGAAGTAGCGCGGATCGAACTCGATGTGCTCAGGACGCAGCTCGGGATAGGCGTCGGCCTGCATGCAGTAGCCCACCGCGCGCACCAGCTCCGGCAGGTCGACCGTCGGCGGCTGCTCGACGTGCCCTTCGGCCGACAGCCTCGGCAGCACGGCGTCCACGATCGTGGCCGGGATCCGGTTGCTGTTCTCGTACGGGGTCAACCGGCTCAGCACCAGATCGGTGCCGTACGAGGCCACCTGCAGCCCGAAGTAGCGCTGGGCGGTCACCAGCCCCGTGGAGAAGCAGCCCACCACCAGCTCGGGCCGCAGCGCCGCGAAGCAGACCTCGGCCGGCACGCTCTCCCCGGCCACCGACAGGCGCACCCCCAGCGGCCCGGCGGCCGAGCGCAGGAGCTGCGCGTGCCGGCGGCCGGCGGCCGGGTGCGGCTTGAAGACCACGTCGGTGCAGCCGCGCGCGGCCAGGGCCTTGAGCATGGTCTCGTGCAGGCCCGCCTCCTCCTCCGGCGTGACGATGTCGAGCGCCGACAGGTATTGGCCGAGGATGATCGCCTTTCCGGCCATCATGTCGGGGGCGGTGGCGGTGACCTCGTGCACGATCGCCAGGAAACGCTCGTCCGGCAGGATCTCGGGGGCGACGTCGTACTCGCTGAGCAGCAGCGGCGTTAGGCCGGGCACCAGGTCGAGGTGGATCAGGCGGCCGATGCGGCGGAAGATCTCGGCGGGCAGCGGGTCGCGGGTGGGGCCGTAGCTCATCAGCCCGTCGGAGTAGACCGTGATCGGGCAGTCGCGGACGAGGCCCGCGATCGTCCGCGCCGGCGGCACCGCGATCGACTCCAGCACCAGCTCCTCGACGCCCTCCAGCCCCCAGTAGGAGCGCAGGAGGCGCTCCATCATCGGCACCTCGATGACGCGCGCCCGCCAGTCGGACGGGTGCAGCGGCGCGATGAGGTCGTTCCAGGAGAACACCTCGTCGAAGCGCGAGCGCAGCGCGGCGAAGCCGGGCGTCCTGTCCAGCGGCGTCGACACCTCGGGGACGGACGCGTTGTTGGACACGATCAGCACCCGGCGGCCGTCGCCGAAGCGGCCGTCGTCGATGGCCGCCGCGAGTGACATCGCTCCGAACAGGGTCGAGGCGTAGAAGACCTTCACTAGGACTCCTCCCGGTCACGGCGGACCCGGACGTTCGGGCTTGAGGGCAGGTCGGGCACCAGGGCCCGCAGCGTCGCCTCGCGTTCGACGGACATCCGCGCCACCGACTCGGACACCAGCTCCGCCGGCAGCGCCCGCACCATCTGCGCGCCCCGCTCCTCGAAGCGGGCGCGCAGCGCCGGGGTGAGCCGCCCGCCGATCTCCAGATGGTGGGCCAGCAGCGCGCAGAAGTTGCGTACGGCCTTGGGTAGGAACCTCGGCTCCAGGTTCTTGAAGACCAGCTCGAACGCGTCGAAGAAGTGGAGCTGGCGCTCGTCGCCCACCTGGGTGAGCGACCCCGACACCATGCGCCGGTAGAACACCCCGGCCAGCGACACCACCGCGAACGTGGCGGCCTCGCGGTGCAGCCGCCAGATCCACGGCCGGTCCTCGGCCGTGTGCAGGGAGCCGGGGAAGTGCAGCAGGTCGCGCAGCGAGCGCCGGTAGACGCCCGCCCACGCGTAGGGATAGTCGACCATGGTCCGCACACTCGCGGGCAGGATGGCGTCGCGGGGGTCGTGCACCACGCCCCGCCGCGCCAGCGGAGCGCGGTGCACGACCCGTTTGCGGCCCTCCACCTGCACGTGGTCGGTGCGGACGAAGTCGCAGCCGAGCCCGTCGATCGCCTCGACGAGCTGTGCCAGGTAGCCGGGGGCGAGCCAGTCGTCGCCGTCCATGAACGTGACGTACCGGCCCGAGGCGGCCGACAGGCCCGTGTTGCGCGCGTCGGCTAACCCCACCGGGGCGGGGTTGCGCAGCACGGTCAGCCCGGGGAGATCACCGGCGAAGTCGTCGATGATGTCTCCCGTGGCGTCCACGGACCCGTCGTTCACGACGATGAACTCGAAATCGTGGCGCGCGTTGCGAGACAGCGAGGTGAGCGCGTCCGCGATGAAGCGCTCGCCGTCCCGCACAGGCACGACGACCGAGAGCGTGATCAATGTGCTGTTTCTCCTGGGGGGTGGAGGATGTTCGGTCAGACGGTCACGCGGCGCAGGCGGGCCTTGGGCGCCTCCTCGCCGGGGAAGACACGCTTGACGCCGTCGCCCAGGGCCTGCTCGATGATGCGGATGTCGCGGACGAGGTGCTCGAGCCCGGACGGCTCCAGCGAGGCCGCGTGGTCGGAGCCCCACATCGTGCGGTCGAGGGTGATGTGCCGCTCCACGCAGACCGCGCCCAGCGTGACCGCGGCCAGCGAGATCTGCAGGCCGCGCTCGTGCCCGGAGTAGCCGACGGGCACGCCGTAGCGCTCCTTGAGCGTGGTGATCGTACGCAGGTTCGCCTCTTCCGGCGGCAGGGGGTAGGTGGACGTCGCGTGCATCATGATGAGCTTATCGGTGCCGAGGATGTCGACCGCCGTGTCGATCTCCTGGAGCGTGGACATGCCGGTCGACAGGATGAGCGGCTTGCCGGTGGCGGCCAGGGCGCGCAGCAGCTCGTGGTCTGCCACGCTGGCCGAGGCCACCTTGTGCACCAGGACGTCCATCTCCTCCAGGAACTCCACCGACGGCACGTCCCACGGCGAGGCGAACCAGTGCAGCCCGCGTTCGTCGCAGTACTTCGCGATCTGCCGGTACTCGTCGCGGCCGAACTCGGTGCGCTCCTTGTACTCCAGGTACGTCATCTCGCCCCACGGCGTCTGCCGGATCTGGCCCTTCTGCTCCTCGGGCACGCAGATCGCGGGGGTGCGCTTCTGGAACTTGACCGCCTGGCAGCCGGCGTCGGCCGCCACGTCGATGAGCCGCCTGGCCAGGTCGAGGTCGCCGTTGTGGTTGATGCCGATCTCGCCGATGACGTACACCGGCTCGTTGTCGCCGACCAGCAGGTCACCGATCGCCACGGGGCCGAGGCGCGGCCGGGCGCGCAGCTCGGCGGCGGGCTGCGCGGGCCGGGCGGCCAAGACGCGGTCGCACAGCTCGCGCACCGCGCCGGAACCGCCGGGCGTGGTCAGCACCACGCGGGCGGCGGCGCGCGCCTGCGGATGGGCGTCGGGCGTGGCGACGGGCCAGCCGACCTCGGCCATCGGGCCCAGGTCGTTGACGTCGTTGCCGACGTAGGCGACGCGGGCGGGGTCGAGGCCCTCGTCGTTCAGCCAGTCGCGCAGCACCGAGCGCTTGTCGGCCAGCCCCTGCAGCACGGGCACGCCCAGCTTGTGGGCGCGGGCGGCCACCACCGGGTTCTGCTCGGTGGACAGGATCAGCACCTTGACGCCCGCCCGCCTGAGCAGCGACACGCCCATCCCGTCGGAGCGGCTGACCTGCACCGTCTCGCGGCCCTCGGAGTCGATGTAGGCGCGGTCGTCGGTGTGCACCCCGTCGAAGTCGGTGACGACGGCGTCGACGTCGATCGGCTCGGGCGAGTCGACGAACGGGGCGAGCGCGCGCACCAGCGCGAGGTCCTCAGGGTTGTCGATCTCGATCGCGTGCTGCGGCGGCACCGGCTGCACGGCGACCCGGCCGAAGAAGCGGTGACCGTGCTCGCGCAGCCCGGATGTGCGCATGACGTAGAAGGCGCCGTTCTCGCGGAACTGCTCGTCGCGGTCCTGGCGGCGCTGCCGGACGGCCGGGTCGTGGTTGATCCCGTCGCCCGTGGCCGTCCAGAGGAACTCGTGCGTGGGCAGCCCGGACACCACCGAGTCGGCCTCGCCGTCCAGCACCCTGCGCACCGCCGCCGACAGGTCCTCGGGGTCGATGAACGCGCTGGTGCACTGCACCAGCACGACGACCTCCGGGTCCTCGCCGAGAGCGTCGAGCGCGTGCAGCACCGCGGACTCGCTGGAGGCGGTGGCGCCGCTCAGCTCCTCCGGACGCTCCACCACGACCGCGCCCGCCTCCCTGGCGGTCTCGGCGATCCCGCCGTGGTCGGTGCTGACCACGACCTGGTCCACCAGCTCGGCGCGCACACAGGCCCGCACCGCCCGGGTGACCAGCGGGACGCCCCCGACCAGGGCGAGGTTCTTCAGGGGTACGCCCGCCGAACCTCCGCGGGCGGGAACAACGGCCAGGACTCGCAAGATGTGTCTCCTAAGTGCATCGGACTGCACCCAGAAGCTAGAGGGCCGGATTGAACAGCCAGCGTCACCGTCATTAACTTTCCATGGGGATCCGGTAGAGCAACTCTGGCCGGCCCACCCCTCCGTACTGCGGAATGCGGACCGCGACACCCAGCTCCACCAGGTATTCCAGGTAGCGGCGGGCCGTCACCCTCGACACTCCGACCCCGTCCGCCACGGCCTGCGCGCCCATGCCGCCGGGGTGCGCGCGCAGTCTGGCCGCGACCGTGTCCAGGGTGTCCCTCGCCATGCCTTTGGGCAGCTCCGAGGGGCCTCGGAGGGTGCCGAGGATCCGGTCCACGTCGCCCTGCCCGACCGCGCTGATGCCCACCCCGGCCTCCTCCTTGAACCGGGCGTAACGCAGCAGCTTCTCCGCGAGTGTCGCGTACGTGAACGGCTTGAGCAGGTATTGGGAGATTCCGAGCGACACCGCTGAACGCACCATGGCCAGATCGCGAGCGGAGGTGACCGCGATCACGTCGCACATGAGCCCGCTCGCGCGCACCGCCCGGCACACCTCCAGGCCGTGCATGTCAGGCAGGTAGAGGTCGAGCAGGACGAGGTCGACGGGCCGCCGGCGCAGGAACCGCAGCGCCTCCCCGCCCGACCTGACCACCCCGGCCACCTCGAAGCCCGACACCCGCTCCACGTAGATGCGGTTGGCCTCGGCGGTGATCTCCTCGTCCTCGACGACCAGTACGGAGATCATCGCACCCGCTCCGGCACCGGCAGCCGCACGGTGAACACCGAGCCGGTCACCTCGATCGTCCCGCCGAGGCGGCGTACCGACTGGCCCACCAGCGCCAGGCCCAGCCCGTGGCCGTCGCCCTTGGTGGTCCAGCCCTTCTCGAAGGCGGCCGGTTCGGTCAGCCCTGGGCCGTCGTCGGCCACCCTGATCACCACCCCGCTCTCGTCCGCGTTCAGGTGCACCTCCACGTGGGTGGCCGCGTCGATCGCGTTGTCGATCAGGTTGCCCACGATGGTGACCAGCTCGCGCGGGTCGAGGCCCGGGTCGTCCAGCTCGCTGTCCGGGCTGATCACCAGCTCCCCGCCGCGTTCTGCGGCCTCGGCGCTCTTGCCCAGCAGCAGCGCCGCCAGCACCGGCTCGC
This sequence comes from Nonomuraea antimicrobica, assembly GCF_039536965.1. Taxonomy (NCBI): domain Bacteria; kingdom Bacillati; phylum Actinomycetota; class Actinomycetes; order Streptosporangiales; family Streptosporangiaceae; genus Nonomuraea; species Nonomuraea antimicrobica. The sequence goes on from NZ_BAAAZP010000109.1 coordinate 18,360, forward strand.
GTACCGCGCCCACCACCCGGTCGGTCAGCTCCTGCGCGGCCCGCAGCTCGGCCGTGCCCAGCGCCACCGCCTGCTCGGTACGGCCCAGCTCCACCAGCGTGATGACCGTGTGCAGCCGGTTGGCCGCCTCGTGCGCGGCCGAGCGCAGCGACTCGGCGAAGCCGCGTTCGGCGTCGAGCTGGCCGGTCAGCGTCTGCAGCTCCGTGTGGTCGCGTACGGTGATGACCGTGCCGAGCCTGCTGGAGGCGCTGTTGACGGCCAGCACCCGGTCACCGGCCAGGTGCACCCGCTCCTCCTGGTCGGACAGCATGCCCTCCAGGCCCAGCTCGGCCACGTGGCGTCCCTCGGCGTCGGCGGGCAGGCAGAGCAGCAGCCGGGCCGCGTCGTTGCACAGCGTCAGCGTGCCGTCCCTGCCGACCAGCAGCAGCCCCTCTCGTACGGCGTGCAGCACGGCGTCGTGGTGCTCGTGGATGCGGCCCAGCTCGACGGGGCCCAGACCGTGTGTCTGGCGCCGCAGCCGGGCCGTGACCAGCCACGTTCCCGCGGCTCCGAGTGACAGCGCGAGCGCGACGATGAGGCCGCCCCAGGCGAACTGGTCGCGCAGCCTGGCGCTGATCCGGTCGATCGTGATGCCGGCGGCGACCAGCGCCCGCACCTGGCCGTCGGCCACGACCGGCGTCACCGCGCGCTTGGAGGGGCCCAGCGTGCCGGTGTAGGTCTCGGTGAACGTCTCTCCCGCCAGCGCCCGATCCGTGTGGCCGAGGAAGTGGCCGCCGATCTGGCTGGGGTTGGGGTGGGTGTAACGGGTGCCGTCGGGCTTCATGATCGTGACGAAGTCGACGCCCGTCGCGGCGCGCACCCGCTCGGCGTACGGCTGCAGCCGCGTGCTCGGGTCGCGTTGGCCGAGGGCCGCCAGCACGTCGGGGGAGGCCGCCACGCTGACCGCCACGGCCCTGGCCGTGCCGCCCGCCTCCTCGGTGAGCAGCTCGTGGGCCTGCACCAGGGCGAGCACCGCACCGCCGGTCACCGTGACGGCGACCACGAGCAGGTGCAGGACCAGCATCTGCCCGGCCAGGCTCCAGCGCCGCATCCCGCTTCCCTTCTGTGAACGAAACTTACGCAATGGTGACCTACATCACTGTGAGCCGCATAGTCGCAGAACCAGACGTTCATTCCCAACCGCCGGAGACCCCCCCTATGCGCGATCGCACTCACTATCTCTACGTGGCCGTCATCGTGGCGGTCCTGCTCGGGATCCTGGTCGGCTTCGTCTGGCCGGACGTGGGCCAGGCGCTCAAACCGCTCGGCACCGCCTTCGTCGCGCTGATCAAGATGGTGATCGGTCCGATCATCTTCTGCACGATCGTGCTCGGCGTCGGTTCGGTGCGCCAGGCTGCCAAGGTCGGCAAGGTCGGAGGGCTCGCCCTCGGCTACTTCCTCGCGATGTCCACGATAGCGCTGGTCATCGGCCTGATGGTGGGCAACGTCATCGACCCGGGCTCGGGCCTGCACATCACCGACGGCGCGCGGCAGGCCGCCGAGGCGGAGGCGGCCAAGGGCGGTGAGGCCAGCACGGTCGACTTCCTGCTCGGCATCATCCCCGGGACGCTCGTCTCGTCGCTCACCGACGGCTCGGTGCTGCAGGCGCTGCTCGTGGCGCTGCTGGCCGGGTTCGCGCTGCAGGCCATGGGGTCCAAGGGGGCGCCGATCCTGCGCGGCGTGGAGCACCTGCAGCGGCTCGTGTTCCGCATCCTCGCCATGATCATGTGGGCGGCGCCGGTGGGCGCGTTCGGGGCGATCGCGGCCGTCGTGGGCGCCACCGGCATCGAGGCGCTCAAGAGCCTGGCCATCATCATGATCGCCTTCTACGTGACGTGCGCGCTCTTCGTCGGGGTGGTGCTGGGCACGATCCTCTGGGTGGTCGCCCGGATCAACCTGTGGTCGCTGCTGCGTTACCTCGGGCGGGAGTTCCTGCTGATCCTGTCCACCTCGTCCTCGGAGACCGCCCTGCCCCGGCTCATCGCCAAGATGGAGCACCTGGGCGCCAGCAAGACCGTGGCCGGCATCACGGTGCCGACCGGCTACTCCTTCAACCTCGACGGCACGGCCATCTACCTGACCATGGCCACGCTGTTCATCGCCACGGCCACCGGGTCGCCGCTGGAGTTCGGGGAGCAGGTGGCGCTGCTGCTGTTCATGATGATCGCGTCCAAGGGGGCGGCCGGGGTGACGGGCGCCGGGCTGGCCACCCTCGCGGGCGGTTTGCAGGCGCACCGGCCCGAGCTGGTGGACGGGGTGGGGCTCATCGTGGGCATCGACCGGTTCATGTCGGAGGCCCGCGCGCTGACGAACTTCGCCGGCAACGCGGTGGCGACCGTACTGGTGGGGACGTGGACGGGCGAGTTCGACCGCGACCGCGCCACCCAGGTCCTGTCCGGACGGGCGCCCTTCGACGAGGCCACCCTGCTCGACGACGAGGACGAGCGGCCGGGCGAGGAGGGGCCGCGCGAGGAGGCGTCGCGGCAGATGTCGCCCGCCTGACGCCCGCCCCCCAGGCTCGGCGGGGGCGCGTCCCCCCGCCCCCGCCGACCCGTCCCGGAGGCCCGCCGCGCGGTCGTGCGGCGGGCCTCCGGGTGTCCGGCGGGCCTGTGGGCGCGGCACCTACCGTTCTGAGCGGGGCCGTTCTGGGTGGGGCCGTTCTGGGTGGGGTCGCTCGGGGTCGGGGCCGCCTTCAGGGTGGGGGCGTCACACCGCGGGGAGGCGCAGGACGAAGCGGGCGCCGCCGGTGAAGTCCTCCACGCGGATCTGACCGCGGTGCGCCATCGCCACGTCGCGCGCGATGGCCAACCCCAGCCCGGTCCCGCCCGAGTCGCGGCTGCGGGCGGCGTCCAGGCGGGTGAAGCGCTCGAAGATGCGCTCCCGGTCCGCGCCGGCGATCTCCATGCCGTCGTTCTCGACCGCCAGCACCGCTATGCCGCGCGGCCCCTCCACGACCTCTCTCCCGACCCTGTCCTTGGGGCCGTCCCTGGAGTCGTGCCTGGAGTCCCTCCCGGGCGGCTCCCTGGAGAGCTCGACCCGCACCATGCGCTCGGCGTGCCGCTGGGCGTTGTCCAGCAGGTTCGTCAGCACCCTGGCGAGCTGCAGCCGGACGCCCTCGACCACCACCCCCTCCACCAGGTCCACCCGCACGGGCACCTTGTCGCAGCGTACGGCCAGCTCGTGGCGTACCAACGCGGCCAGGTCGACCGGTTCCCTGACCATGTCCACCTGCGACCCGATGCGGGCCAGCAGCAGCAGGTCGTTGATGATGGCCTCCAGCCGGTCGGTGTCGCGCAGCGCGCTGCCCACCACCGCCTCGACGTCGGTGTCCTCGGGGTAGAGCTGGGCGGTTTCGAGCTGGGCCCGCAGCCCCGCGACCGGGGTGCGCAGCTCGTGGGAGGCGTCGGAGGCGAACTGGCGCTGCTGCTCGGCGGAGCGTTCGAGCCGGGCCAGGGTGCCGTTGATGGAGCGCGCGAGCTGGGACACCTCGTCGTCGCCCGGCGGCTGGGTGACGCGCTTGCTCAGGTCGCCGGCGTACACGGCGTCCAGCTCCGCCCGCATGGTCGCCACCGGGTGCAGGGCGCGCCCGGTGACCAGCCACGTGGCCCATCCCGCCAGCGCGGTCAGCAGGGTGATCTCCGAGAACACGACCCCTTCCAGGGTCCGCGTCTGCAGCACGTCGGGGCTGCTGCGGCCGGCGTAGACGATGGGGGAGTCGGAGAACAAGGTCACTCGCACCGCCGACAGGTGCACGCACTCGGTCGGCAGGCAGGTCGTGGTGTTGACGACCCGGTCCCTGGCCGTGGGGCGTACGTCGCTCAGCGGCGGCAGGTTCCTGGCCGCGTCGCTCGTGGCCAGGATGTGCCCGTCGGGGCCGATGATCTGGATCAGGTCCACCGACGGGTTGGGCACCGGGATGGCGGCCCCCATCGGCAGGGCGCCGCCGCGCATCTCGAAGGCGATGCGCTCGGCGGTGTCCCTGGTGTCATTGAACACGGCGGCGGCCACCAGCGTCCTGGCCACGGCCATGCCGGCGACGCCCACGGGGATGAGCACGAGGGCTGCTACGGCCGTCGTGATGAGGGTGACGCGTCCGCGCAAGGACCTGGCCCACCGGGGTGCCACTCCCTGAGGCTACCGAGCGTGATTGCTGGGTATTGTCCGGTATTTACCGGGCAAAGGGAAAGATTCCCCCAACCGCTGTCCCGGAGCGCCTCCGGCCGTCAGCGCTGCAGCCAGACCGTGGTGCCCGGCGGGATCGAGCCGTCGCCTGGCAGCGGCCCGCTGGCCAGCAGCACCTGTCCGTCCACGTCGAGCCGGGCCGGCTCCTCGCCGGTGTTGAGCACCACGACCAGCCCGGGGTCGCGCTCGATGGCCAGCACGTCTTCGGGAGTGTCGAGCCAGGTCAGCGTGCCGCCGCCGAGCGCCGGGTGCCGCCTGCGCAGCCTGAGCGCGGCCCGGTAGAGGTTGAGCGTGGAGGCGGGGTCGTCCTGCTGGGCCTCGGCCGACAGCGCCGCCCACCCGGCCGGGATGGGCAGCCACGGGTTCCGCCAGCCGAGCCCTTCGGCGGAGGTCCACGGGAGCGGCACCCGGCAGCCGTCGCGGCTCTCGCCGCGCCGCAGGAAGGCCGGGTCCTGGCGCAGCTCGTCGGGCAGGTCGAGCACCTCGGGCAGGCCCAGCTCCTCGCCGTTGTAGAGGTAGGCCGAGCCGGGCAGGGCCAGCATGAGCAGGGTGGCCGCGCGGGCGCGGGCCAGACCGCCGTGCCGGGTGACGTGGCGCTGCACGTCATGGTTGGACAACACCCACGTGGTGGGCGCGCCGACCAGCTCAGCCTCCCTGAGCGAGCGCTCGATCACCGTACGGAACGACTTGGCGTGGAAGTCCGCCATCATGAACTCGAAGTTGAACGCCTGGTGCAACTCGTCGGGCCCGACGTAGCGGGCCAGCCGCTCGGGAGACGACACCCACGCCTCGGCCACCGCCATCCGCCCGCCCGGGTAGGAGTCGAGGATCGGCCGCCACTCGCGGTAGATCTCGTGCACGCCGTCCTGGTCGAAGTACGGCACCTGCTCGTCGCCCAGCATCTCGGCCTGCGGGCCGTCCTTGCGCCCGACGTCCGGCAGCCCTTCGGCCTTGATCATGCCGTGGGCCACGTCGACGCGGAAGCCGTCCACACCCCGGTCCAGCCAGAAGCGCAGGATGTCGCGGAACTCGGCGCGCACCTCCGGGTTCTCCCAGTTGAGGTCGGGCTGCTCGGGCGCGAACAGGTGCAGGTACCACTGCCCGTCCTCGACCTGCGTCCAGGCGGGGCCGCCGAAGATGGACTCCCAGTCGTTGGGGCGGTCGCGGAAGACGTACCGGTCGCGCAGCCCGGCCTGGAACCAGGGGTGCCGGTCGGAGGAGTGGTTCGGCACCAGGTCGACGATGACCCTGATGCCCTTGGCGTGGGCGTCGGCGATGAGCGCGTCGAAGTCGGCGAGCGTGCCGAACATGGGGTCCACGTCCCGGTAGTCGGCCACGTCGTAGCCGCCGTCGGCCATGGGCGAGGTGTAGAAGGGGCTCAGCCAGATGGCGTCCACGCCCAGCTCGCCCAGGTAGCCGAGGCGTGCGCGCACGCCCGCGAGGTCCCCGACGCCGTCGCCGTCGGCGTCGGCGAAGCTTCGGGGATACACCTGGTACACGACGGCGTCACGCCACCAGTCGTCGTTGCCGTGCATGGCTGTCCTTCCCCGGGTGGCCGAGATGTCGGGTGATGTACGGATAAACGATGTCGCGATGGCCCGCGTAGGGTCAAGTGAAAGTTTCGGAAAGTTGCGGTTTTCGTCAACCTTGTCGGCAAACAGTACGTACGAGGTCAAATGGGATGGTTTCGGCGCCAGATCCGGTGAGGCTCTTGCGCAAGTTCTTGCGCCCTCCGCGCGACATTACGGAGGGTGACAATTTGATACCGGGTGGCGGGAGCCGCGCCACGTCCATGGCGTCGGGCGCGGCGGTCACGCTACGGTTTCTCCTGCTGATTCCCCGTAACTCCAACGAGATAGCGGTGTGCTCGCATGAGGTTGCTGTCCGTAACAGTCATGGCCTCGCTCCTGCCTGCCGTACCGGCCGAGGTCGTCGCGCAGACTCGTGCCCAGGCGGTCGCCCGGGCCGGCACCACCTACTACGTCGACTCCCGCGCGGGCGACGACGCGGCCGCCGGCACCAGCGCGGGCACCGCGTGGAAGTCACTGGAGAAGGTCAACGCCGCCGAGCTGAAGCCGGGCGACACCGTCGCCGTCAAGCGCGGCAGCGGCTTCACCGGCCCGCTCACCCTGGCGGCCAGCGGCACCGCCGCCCGGCCCATCACGGTCAAGGCGTACGGCAGCGGCGCGCTCGCCAGGATCGGCGGCATCGGCGACGACTGCGTGGTCGTCAAGGGCAACCACTGGCGCATCGGCGGCCTGCGGGCCTCGGGCTGCCGCTGGGCCGGGTTCCAGATCGACGGCGACTCCAACGTGCTCGCCGGCGTGCAGGCCGACCGCAACATCGCCGGCGTCTTCGTCACGCCGTCGGGCGCGCGCAACACCATCCGCGACAGCGTCCTGACCGGCAACAACCGGATGAGCGTCAACGACCGTGGGCGCGACAACGACTCCGGCGCCTTCGGCGTCCTGCTCAACGGCGACGACAACGTCGTGACCGGCAACACCATCACCGGCAGCTACGCCACGAGCAGCGACTACGGCACCGACGGGGCCGCCGTCGAGATCTTCGACGGCGACCGCAACCGGGTCACCCACAACATCGCCAGGGACAACGAGACCTTCGCCGAACTGGGCGCCACGAAGGGCGGCACCGCGACGGGCAACCTGTTCGCCTTCAACGTCGTCACCTCCTCGCGCAGCCGCGGCTCGTTCCTCGTCACGCGCGGCCCCCGCCACGTCGTCGGCCCCGTCAAGGGCACCGTCGCCGTGCACAACTCGGTCTACCTGCCGGCCAAGGACACCGTCGGCTGGTCCTGCCACGACGGCTGCTCGTCGTCGATCCTGAAGCTGCGCAACAACGTGATCGCGGTCGGCGGCGAGGCGGGCTGGGAGGACGGCGCGGGCGCCGACGAGGACGGCAGCGTCTACCAGGGCCGCACGACCCGGTTCAAGCTGGGGCCGAAGTCGGTCGTCGCCGATCCGAGGTTCGTCTCCCGTACCGACCTGCGCCTGCGCCCCGGCTCCCCGGCGCTGGGCCGTGGCGTGCCCCTGACCTCCAAGTGGTACGGCGGCAGGGCGATCGGCGAGGACGCCGCGGGCAGGCGCGTGACCGGCGCGCCGGACGCCGGGGCCTACCAGCGCTGAGCGGTCCGAGACCGAGGGACGGCGGGCGCGTCCGGTGTCCCGGTGGTGGTTGGGGCTAGAGTGGCGCCGTGGTACCTGACGTCCGCCTGCCGCTGGTCCGGCAGCTCGCCGAGTCCGAGTCTCCCCGGCACTTCTGGCACCTGGGCGACGAGGACGGCCGGGCTTGGCTGTTCGAGAGCGTCGAGGGCGACGGCGAGCACTGGGCGGTCCGGCAGGTCGTGGTGGGCGCCGACCGGGGCGCGCGCCGCTACTGGTGGCGTCACCTGCAGGACGAGCACGGCTTCCTCACCGACCAGCCGCTGGACATCTGGGAGCTGGCCGAGATCACCCCGGAGGCGTTCGAGGCGGTCTGGGACGCCATCTGATTCCCGCGGAATTTTCGCGGAATTCCCTCGGAGCGACGGTCGATTCCCGGGCGTCCCGTTCGACGTGTTGGTGACGAAGACCGGCACGGTGGTCAGGATGAGGGCCCGCCGACAGGGCCAGGAAAGGAACGGACCGATGGACTGGAAGCTCGAGGTGGTGTCGATCCCGGTGGCCGACGTGGAGAGGGCGAAGCGGTTCTACAGCGAGCAGCTCGGGTTCGTGGTCGACCACGACACGCAGATCAGCCCCGGCGCACGGGTCGTGCAGCTCACCCCGCGCGGGTCGGCCTGCTCGGTCGTCATCGGCGCCCCGGCCGGAGGCGTCGCCAAGGGGCTGCAGCTCGTGGTGCCCGACATCGACGCGGCGCGGGCCGAGCTGGCCGGGCGCGGCGTCGAGGTCAGCGCCGTCCAGCACTACGAGCGGGACGGCACCCTGGCCGAGGGCAGGGGCGGCCGGTGGAACTCCTTCGTGTTCTTCAACGATCTCGACGGCAACGGGTGGGTCCTGCAGGAGCGTCCCGAGGGCGAGTGACGGGCCTGCCACAGGGTTGAGGACAGGACGGCGGGGAGGGCGGACCGGCCCTCCCCTAGAGGGGCCCCAGCCCGGGGGTCAGCCGGACAGGCCGGACAGGCCGTGCGTCATGAGGCGGATGGCGGTGTCGAAGTCGCGCTCGATCTCCCGCCCGTCACCCGGCAGGTGCCCCAGCGTCTCCGCCATCACGAACCCCGACACGAACGCGTGGAGCACGTCACCAGTGCGCCACAGCTCCGACTCCGGCACCCCCGCGAGCCGCAGGACGCGGTAGAGGGCCTGCCAGATCGGCATTTCCCGGTCCGCGATGGCCTCCGGATGGTTGTGCAGGTACGCCCACATCGCCGGATGCGCTTTCACGTGCCGATGGTAGGCCAGCGCCAGCTCCCTGAGCTGGTGCTCCCAGGGGGAGCCGTCGTCCGGCGGCAGGGCCATGCCCTCGGCCGCCCCGTGGCAGATCAGCCCGAGCAGCGCCTCCTTGCTCTCCACGTGGTGATAGAGCGACATCGGGTTGACGTCGAGCTCGGCAGCCAGTTTGCGCATGGACAGGCCCTCAATGCCGCCCTCGTCCACCAGGCGCAATGCCGTAGAGCCGATCTCTTCCAGAGTCAGGGGGGCACCCCTGCGCGCGCTCGCTGCCATACGCCGTATGGTAGCGTCCGCCATACGGTGTATGGCTACTCAGGAAGGGTGCACCCATGGCACGGATCCCCGCCCCGCAGGGCCTGCCCATCGTGGGCAACACGCTGCAGATTCCCTCTCACTCGCCGGTTCAGCACTTCGTCGAGGTGGCCTCCCAGTACGAGGAGGGCATCTTCCAGCTCGAGATCGCCGGTCGCCGGGTCGTGCTGGTCTACGACCCCGACCTGGTGGCCGAGGCGTGCGACGAGAGCCGGTTCATCAAGCGGATCAACCCGCCGCTGACGATCGTGCGCGACTTCGGCGGCGACGGCCTGTTCACGGCCGAGCCGCACGAGCCGGTGTGGGGCCACGCGCACCGCATCCTGATGCCGGCCTTCAGCCAGCGGTCGATGAAGGCGTACTTCCCGCAGTTCCTGGAGGTCGCCGAGCAGCTCGTCGAGTCGTGGGCGGGTCGCCAGGGGGAGGACCTGCCCGTCGCCGACGACATGACCCGGCTGACCCTCGACACGATCTCGCTCACCGGGTTCGGCTACCGGTTCAACTCCTTCGACTCGCCGGAGCTGCACCCGTTCCTCCAGGCCATGGGCGGCGCGCTGACCGAGGCCATGCTGCGCAACCAGCAGCTCCCGTTCGTCACCAAGCTCAAGAAGCGGCACGAGGAGACCTACCGGCGCGACATCGCCACGATGCAGGCGCTGGTCGACGAGGTGATCAAGCGGCGCCGCGCCGAGGGCGGCGGGGGCGCCAAGGACCTGCTGGGGCTCATGCTGGAGGCGTCCGACCCGCAGAGCGGCGCCCGGCTGTCGGACGAGAACATCCGCAACCAGGTCCTCACCTTCCTCATCGCCGGCCACGAGACCACCAGCGGCCTGCTCTCCTTCGCCCTCTACAACCTGCTGCGCGAGCCGCACACCCTGGCCCGCGCCTACGACGAGGTGGACCGGCTGCTCCCGGGCGACGAGCCGCCGACGTACGAGACGATCATGAAGCTCGACGTCATCCCGCGCATCCTGGAGGAGACGCTGCGGTTCTGGTCGCCGATCCCCATCTTCGGGGTGAACGCCATCGAGGACACCACGATCGGCGACTACCCCATCCAGAAGGGCCAGGGCCTGGCCTTACTGCTGCCGCCGCTGCACCGCAGCCCCAAGGCGTGGGAGCGGCCGGACGAGTTCGACATCGACCGCTGGCTGCCGGAGCACAGGAAGCACCACCACCCCGGCGGGTACAAGCCGTTCGGCAACGGCGAGCGGGCCTGCATCGGCCGCCAGTTCGCGCTGACCGAGGCCAGGCTCGCGCTGGCGATGATCCTGCGGCGCTTCGCCGTGTCCGACCCGAACGTCTACCGCATGAAGATCAAGCAGATGCTCACGCTCAAGCCCGACGGCTTCACCCTGCGGGTACGGGAGCGCCGCGCCCACGAGCGGGTCGTGGTGAGCGCGCAGCCGGAGGAGGAGAGCGAGCGGCAGGACCTCGCGGTGACCGGCGTGCCGCTCACCGTCGCGTACGGCTCCAACCTCGGCACCAGCGCCGACCTCGCCGAGCGCCTGGCCGAGCGGGCCGGCCGGGCCGGCTTCGCCACCACGCTGACCACGCTGGACGAGCTGACCCCGCCCGCGGAGGGCCTGCTCGTCGTCGTGGCCTCCTCCTACAACGGCAAGGCCCCCGACAACGCCCAGCGCTTCGACGCCCTGGAGTCGCTGCCCGACCTGTCCGGGGTGCGCCTGGCCGTGCTGGGCTGCGGGAACACGCAGTGGCCGACGTACCAGGACTTTCCGCGGCGGGCGTACGAGAAGCTGACGGCGGCGGGGGCCGTCCCGCTCGTCGAGCGGGGCGAGGCCGACACCGACGGCGACTTCGACGGCGACGTCTCCGCCTGGACGGCGCGGCTGTGGGCGGCGCTGGCCGAGGAGTACAGCGCCTCCGCCGGGGCCGCCGGGCCGCGTTACGAGATGGAGGTGCTCACGGAGGCCGAGGTCAGGCCCTCGGTCGTCTCCGAACGCGCCTTCCCGCTGACCCTCGTCGCCAACGAGGAGCTGACCGCCGACCCCACCGGGCTCTGGGACTTCTCCGTCGAGGCCCCGCGACCGGGTGTGCGCGCGATCACGGCGCGGCTGCCGGAGGGGGTGACGTACTCGGCGGGCGACCACGTGGCGGTCTTCGCCAAGAACGATCCCGAGCTGGTGGAGTGGGCCCTGCGCTGCCTGCGCGTGCCCCGCGACCAGGTCGTACGCCTGCGCGCCGCCGGCGCCACCCACCTGCCGGTGGACACGCCGGTCACGGCCGGGCTGCTGCTGACCGAGTTCGCCGAGCTGCAGGAGGTGGCCACCAGGTCCGACCTGGAGGCGCTGGCCGCGCACACCGCCTGCCCGTGGACGATGGGCCGCCTGGCCGAGCTGACCGCCAACTACGCCGACGAGATCCTCGCCAAGCGGGTCTCCCCGCTGGCGCTGCTGGAGCGGTTCCCGGCGATCGAGCTGCCGCTGCCGGTGTTCCTGGAGATGGCCGGGCCGATCAAGCCGCGCTACTACTCGGTCTCCTCCTCGCCGCTGGCCGAGCCCGGCCTGGTACAGCTCACCGTCGGCCTCGTCGAGGGCCCGGCCTGGTCGGGCACCGGCACGTACCAGGGCATGTGCTCGGCCTACCTCGCCGGGCTGAAGGAGGGCGAGGTCTTCTACGGCTACGTCCGGGTGCCCGCGCCGCCCTTCCGGCTGCCGGACGACCCGGCCACGCCGGTGATCCTCGTCGGCCCCGGCACCGGGTTCGCGCCGCTGCGCGGTTTCCTGGAGGAGCGGGCGCTGACCGGGGCGACCGGGCGCGCGGCGGTGTTCACCGGGTGCCGCCATCCCGAGCACGACCTGCTGTACGGGGACGAGCTGGCAGTCTGGGGCGCGGCCGAGGGGGTGACCGTGCACCGGGCGTACTCGGCTGTGGCGGGGCATCCGTACCGGTTCGTTCAGGACGCGGTGGCGGCGCACGCGGACGAGGTGTGGGAGCTGCTCGCGCAGGGCGCCCACGTCTATGTCTGCGGCGACGGCCTGCGGATGGCGCCGGCCGTGCGGCAGGCCCTGCTGGACGTCCACCGCGAACGGACCGGCGAGGACGGCGCCGCTTGGCTGGCCGACCTGGAGGCGGCCGGTCGCTACCAGCAGGACGTGTTCGCCTGACACTGTTGACGGAAATCTTCCGGTTTGCCCCGATCGGTGGAAGGCGGTGGTCGGGGCTTTGTCGGGCGGTGCGACTTAGTGAACTACACTTTAGCGGCAAATCAGACTTAATCCGGCATTTTTGGATATAACCGCATCAAGCGCGATATATCCGTGGAACATACGCGAAACCTTTCCACGGCACTGTGAGAGCCTCTGGGAAGGGGGCGCCATGCTGCTGCGACTGAGGGTGTCGTTGCCCGACCGGCCGGGTGGTCTCGGCCAGGTAGCCAAGGCGTTGGGTGCGCTGGGAGCGGACATCCTCCAGGTCACCGTGCTGGAGCGCGAGGCTGGGCGTGCCGTGGACGACTTCACCGTCACCTGGCCGGGCCTGGCGGACGCGACCGAGGCGCGCGAGCGGATGTCGGCCGTGCCCGGCGTACGCGTCGAGGGGGTCTGGGCGACCAGGGACGCGCCCGGCTCGGCGCCCGACTACGACCTGCTCATGCACGTCGCGGCCGAGCCCGCCCGTGGTTACGCGACCCTTGTGGACGCCCTTCCTGCGCTGTGCGGCGCGGAGTGGTCGGTGGCGGTGGCCGACGGCGCCGTCCGGCACGCCTCGCTGGCCGCGCCCGCCGAGTTCGACCTGCCCGAGCCGCCGCCCCGGGCCATCACCATGGACGCCGAGGAACTGCGGTTGATGCTCCTGCCCGTCGTCGCCGCCGGGCTGCACGTGGTGGTCGCCCGCGCGGAGGGCCCGGTGTTCCACCGCGCGGAGGTGGAGCGCGCCGCCCGCATCGTGGACGTGGTCTCCAGGATGGCGGCCCGCGTCCAGACCGGCTCCTCGCCTGCGGAGAACGGGCTCGGCGCTCGGGACGAGGCCCGACGCTGATCGACCGAGAGCGCTGCTTGACCAAGAGCGCTGCTTGACCGACGGCGGCGATTGACCGAACAATCATCTGGTCACTAACGTGGTCGATCTGATCGTGTTTCTTCTGGTCGTGTTCCGTCTGGGCGTATTCCGATCGCGCGAGCAGGGGCAGCCCGTGACCGTCCGGCCCGCTCCGGGGATTTGAGGCACATGGACTTCGAGCTGACCGGCGAGCAGAAGGCGTTCCGCGAGACCCTGCGCGCGTTCGTGGACAAGGAGATCGTGCCGGTGGCCACCGAGTGGGAGCGCTCGGGGCGCTATCCCACCGAGATCGTCGACAAGATGAAGCGGATGGGGCTGTTCGGCCTGTCCGTGCCCGAGGAGTACGGCGGCATGGGGGCCGACATGGTCTCGTTCGCGCTGGTCTTCGAGGAGATCGCGCGCGGCTGGATGGGTGTGGCGGGCACGATCGGGTCCCACTCGCTGGCCTGCTGGATGATCGCCAGGCACGGCACCGAGGAGCAGAAGCGGCGGCACCTGGCCGACCTGGCGACCGGCGCGCGCCGTACCGCGATCGCGCTGACCGAGCCCGGCGCGGGCACCGACCTCCAGGGCATCCAGACCCGCGCGGTACGCGACGGCGACCACTACGTCGTCACCGGCACCAAGACCTGGATCACCAACGCCCGCCACGCCGACCCGCTCCCCGTGCTGGTGAAGACCTCGATCGCAGACCCGGCGCACAAGGGCATGTCGGTGCTGCTCGTCGACCCGTCGTCGCCGGGCTTCAGCGTCAGCCGCGACTTGCCCAAACTGGGCTACAAAGGCACCGAGACGTGCGAGGTGGTGCTGGACGGGGTCCGCGTGCCGGTCTCCTGCCTGCTCGGCGGCGTCGAGGGGCGCGGCATGCAGCAGGTGCTCGGCGGGCTGGAGCTGGGGCGGATCAACATCGCCGCGCGCGCCGTGGGCGTCGCCCAGGCCGCCTACGACGCCGCGCTCAGCTACGCGCGCGAACGTACGGCCTTCGGGCAGCCGATCGCCGAGTTCCAGGCCATCCAGCTCAAGCTCGCCGACCTGGCCACGGAGATCCAGGCCGCCCGGCTGCTCACGTACTGGGCCGCCGCCCAGGCCGACGGGGGCAGGCGGGTCGACATGGAGGCGGGCATGGCCAAGTACTTCGCCTCGGAGGTGGCGCTGAAGGCGTCGCTGGAGTCGATGCGCATCCACGGCGGCTACGGCTACTCGCAGGAGTACGTGGTCGAGCGCCTCTACCGGGACGCGCCGCTGATGGCGATCGGCGAGGGCACCAACGACGTGCAGCGCCTGGTCATCGCCCGGGCGCTCATCTCGGGCAAGGGGAAGGTCGGCTGGTAGCCGCTCAGTCGTGCCGTGGCAGGCCGGACACCTCGTGGTCGGCGTGGAACAGGGCCTCCGCGATCACCGCGCGTACGTGGGAGTCCGTGGCCCGGTAGAGCACGCGGCGGCCGTCTCTGCGGGTGGTCACCAGCCCGGCCAGCCGCAGTTTGGCCAGGTGCTGCGATACCGACGGGCGGGCCACGCCGATGTCCTGGGCAAGTGAGTTCACGTCCCGCTCCCCGGACGACAGCAGCCACATCAGCCGCAGGCGTGTGCCGTCGCTCAGCATGCGGAAGGCGTCGACCGCCGCGTCCACCTGGGCCGGGGTGGGCTCTTGTTGCGACGGTATGGCACCTGAGACGTTGTCGCGTGCGTACATGACTACATATCCTGCTTAAAAGGGATGAATTGCGCAAGCGAGGGGTGCCATGTCCGACCAGCGAGACCCGTCCTCGGCCCCGCACGAGCCCGTGCCTGAGCACGAGCCCGTACCTGAGCACGGGCCCGCACCTGAGCACGAGCCCGCACCTGAGCACGGCCCCAGACATGGACACGGGCATGGACACGGGCACGGAGATGGGCCTGGGCACGAGCACGGAGATGAGCATGGGTCTGGGCATGGGCATGGGCACGGACATGGGTCTGGGCATGGGCACGGGCGTGGGCGGTGGTGGGGGATCGGGGTGGTGCTTGGGCGGATCGGGCACGCTCTCGCGCCCCACAGCCACGACAGCGCCGACAAGACGGACGCCGCCCTGGAGACCAGCAGCCGCGGGATGCGCGTGCTGGCCATCTCGTTCGCCGTCCTCATGGCGACCGCCGCCGTTCAGGCGGCCGTCGTCGTGGCCTCCGGCTCGGTCGCGCTGCTCGGCGACACGCTGCACAACCTGGCCGACGCGCTGACCGCCGTGCCGCTGGCGATCGCGTTCTCGCTCGGACGGCGGGCCGCCAACCGCCGCTACACCTACGGCTACGGCCGGGCCGAGGACCTGGCGGGCATCGTCATCGTCGCGCTCATCGCCGCCTCGGCCGCCCTGGCCGGATATGAGGCCGTCCGGCGGCTGCTGGAGCCCCAGGAGATCAGGAACGTGGGCTGGGTGGCGGTGGCGGCGCTGATCGGCTTCGCCGGGAACGAGTGGGTGGCCCGCTACCGCATCAAGGTCGGCAGGGAGATCGGCTCGGCCGCGTTGGTGGCCGACGGCCTGCACGCCAGGACGGACGGCTTCACCTCGCTGGCCGTGCTCCTGGGCGCGGGGGGAGCGGCGCTGGGCCTCCGGCTCGCGGACCCGGTCGTCGGGCTCCTGATCACGGTCGCGATCTGCTTCGTCCTGCGCGACGCGGCCCGCGAGATCTACCACCGGCTCATGGACGCCGTCGATCCCGCCCTGGTGGACGACGCCGAGCGCATCCTCGCCACGGTGGACGGGGTGCGCCGGGTGGAGTCCGTACGGCTGCGGTGGATCGGGCACGCCCTGCTCGCCGAGGTGGAGCTGCTCGTCGACCACGACGTGTCGGTGGTGGTGGCGCACCGGATCGCGGTGGAGGCCGAGCACCGGCTCATCCACGACCTGCCGCGCCTGCGGGCCGCCACGGTGCACACCGACCCCGATGGCCCGGACGGCGCCGACCACCACGCCTCACTGACCCCGCACCGGGTGAGCGGCCGCGATCCGTCCCGCCGAGGCTGACCTCCGCCCCCGGCCTGCGTTAGCGCCCGTGGCCTGCGTCAGCGTCCGCGGCTTGCGTAAGAGGGCGCGCAAATAGGGGCGCGAGGCAGGCCAGGAACGTACACAGGCACGGATCCTAAAGATCATCTAGTTGTCTACGCTACGTGATCGACAACGAGGACCGTCCGTGCCTGCCATCCCAGCTTGGCTCATCGAACCGTTGTGGGTCCAGTTCTCCGCCCTCTCATGGTCGATGGATACGGCATCCCGCTCGGCCGGGTGCTGGCCGGCGGCAATCGCCACGACTCACCGCTACTGGCACCCACCCTGGACAAGCCCGACGACCTCGGCCCACTCCCCAATGTGATCACTGTCCACCTCGACGCCGGGTATGACTCGCAGAACACCCGTAACGAGCTGACCAGCCGAAAGTTGAACGGGAAGATCGCCCACAAGGGCGCGGGAGGCGACGTGGCGCGCGACGGCCAGCAGCGTCCAGGCCCGCTCCTCTGGTCCGCATCGAGACGAAATCCAGTTGTCCGATGAAGCGGCCTGTCACAAGAATGCCGGGATGCGGATAGGAGTGGTTGGGCTGAAGATGGGTCTCTATCTGGCGACGTGGTGCCGCCGGGTCGGCATGGATGTGGTGGCGGCGTGCGACCACGACCCCCAGCGCCGTGCCGAGGCGCGGGAGCAACTGCCAGGCGCGACCCTGACCGGACGCTGGCAGGACCTGCTCGACCACCGCCTGGACGGCGTGGTGCTCGCCAATGACTTCGACGCGCACGCGCCGCTCGCGCACGCGTTCCTGGAGCGCGGCGTACACGTGTTGTCCGAGGCCGCGGCATGCGCGAACGAGCAGGAGGGGCTGCGGCTCGTCGAGGCGGCGGAACGTTCCTCCGCGACCTACTCCTTCGCCGAGAACTACGCGCTCCACCCCCACCTGCGCCTCATCCGCCAGGCGATCGACGCTGGCGAGGTGGGCCGGATCAGCCTGGTCGAGGCCGACTACCTGCACGGCATGTCCCCCGAGACGGTCACGGCGCTGATCGGTGACCCCGCCCACTGGCGGGGGCGGATCGCGCCGACCGCCTACTGTACGCACACCCTCTCGCCCGTCCTCGCACTCACGGGCGAATGGCCCGTGGAAGTCACGGCGTTCGAGGTGGACGAGACCGACGCCCGTGCTGCGGTCGTCATGGTGGTGCGGCTGTCCAGCGGCGCGTTGGCCGTTACTCGGCACGGCTTCCTCCAGGGCGAGCCCGACAGTCACTGGAGCTGGGTGTCGGTGCGCGGTGCCCGGGCCCTGGCAGAGTCCGTACGCGGGCCCGGCGAGCGGGCATGGTCGGTGCGGGTCAGGGCGGAGGGGTGGACGAGCCCGGACAACCGGACGCGCGATGAGGAACGTACCCCACCCGCCCTCTCACTCGCAGGCGAGACCGTGGAACGCGCCGCAGAGGGCACGGTCCTCCTGCTTCAAGGGTTCCGGGCCACCATCGAACGAGGAGAGCCGCCGTTGATCCCCGTACGGCCCGCCGTGGCCGCCTCTCTGGTCGGCGTCGCAGGAGCGGAGTCGCTGAAGAACGGCTCACGCCCCATACCGGTGCCCGACCTCTCCGGGGCAGCCGGCCGACGGTAGCGATCTCCGGTATCCCTCTACGCGAAGAGATCCGTGTCATCGGCTGAGCACGCAGGGCCGCCGCAGCGGCCGGTGCCCGGGCCAAGACACTGGGGCGTGCCCGCGATGGCCTGCAGCGGCTGGCCAGCTGTACCCGGCCATGAGGTTGGTACCACCACGTTCGGGCTTGTGAATGGGAGAACCTTCCGGGCTTAGAGGGCGCACAGATGGGGGCGCGTGGTAAGGGCGGAAACGCAGCACAGGCACGGAGCCTCAAGATCACTTAGTGTCTACCTACGTGATTGAAGACGAGGACCGTCCGTGCCTGCCATCCCAGCTCGGCTTATCGAGCCGTTGTGGGTCCAGTTCTCCGCGCTGCTTCCCGAGCGGCCGACTTTCGACCCTGGCCACCCGCTCGGCGTTCACCGGCGCCGTCTCGACGACCGGATCGTGTTCGACAAGCTGATCCAGGTGCTCCGGTTCGGCTGCTCCTACCAAGCCGTCGCCGACAGCACTTGCTCTGCGACAACGATCCGCAGCCGCCGCGACGAGTGGATCAAACTGGGGGTGTTCGCACAGCTCAGGCACATAGTCCTGGAATGCTACGACCGGATCGTCGGCCTGGCACTGGAAGAGATCTCCATCGATGGCTGCATCACCAAAGCCCCCGGTGGAGGAGAGGTTGCCGGGCGCTCTCCGGTCGATCGCGGTAAGCAGGGGATGAAACGCTCCCTCATGGTTGACGGGTACGGCATCCCGCTCGGCCGGGTGCTGGCCGGCGCCAACCGCCACGACTCGCCACTGCTGGCACCGACCCTGGACAAGCTCGACGACCTCGGCCCACTCCCTGATGTGATCACCGTGAACCTGGATGCCGGATACGACTCCCAGACCACTCGCGACGAGCTGACCAGCCGGAACCTGACGGGGCGCATCGCGCATAAGGGCGACAAGGCTCCGATCCAAGCCAGTCGGCGTTGGCACGTCGAACGCACCAACGCCTGGCACAGCGCCTTCAACCGACTCCAACGCTGCTACGAACGACGAGAAATCGTCATCGACACGTTCTTCGACCTTGCCGACGCGATCGTCGCTCTCCGTAGCCTGATCCGTCGAGCCTGGGCCGCTCACCGGTGGGAGACTCGGCCACGACGCCGCCCATAAGCCCCTGCCTATTCGCGCGAGCTCTAAGCCTCCCCGGCCCGTATGAGCTTCCCCGGCCTTCGCCCCCCGGCCCGCATAAGCCCCCCGTGAGGGGGTAGCTTTTCGCGAGTGTCCGCCGCCTCCGTGCCCCCGGATTCCACCGTGCCCGCCGGGCCGCCCACGCCTGCCGCGCCCCCGGCGTCCGCCCCGACCCCCACGGTTGCTGTGCCGTCCGCGTCCGCCGAGGCTTCCACGGCCGCTGTGTCTCCCGTGCCCGCCACGACTCCTACGGCCGCTGTGCCACCCGGGCCGCCAACGCCTGTCGTGCCTGCTGCGGTCGCTGTGCCGTCCGTGACCTCCGCGTCCGCCCTGCCCGTGGCCGACGCGGCCGTGCCCAGGCTGGCCTGGCTGGACGCGTTGCGTGGCATCGGTGCGCTCGCGGTGGTGATGGAGCACCTGCTGCCCTGGTTCGTCCCGGCGCTGCGGCCCTACTGGTTCAGCCTCGGCATCTACGGGATCCTGGTGTTCTTCCTGGTCAGCGGCTACATCATCCCGGCCTCGCTGGAGCGTCACGGCGACGTGCGGGCGTTCTGGATCAGCCGCTTCTTCCGCCTCTACCCGCTCTACCTCGCCGTCATCGCGCTCGTGCTGGCCCTGGCGTGGTGGGTGCCGGTGCGGGCGGAGGTGCCCCGCGACGGCAGCGCGGTGGCGGCGCACGCGACCATGCTGCTCGACGTCGTCAGCGTCGGCGGGGTGGCCGACACCATGTGGACGCTGTCGTACGAGATGGTGTTCTACCTGGTGGTCACGGCGCTGTTCCTGACCAGGGGGCACGAGCGCAGCGGGCTGCTGGCGATGGTGTTCGCGGGCGCGGCGGTCGTGGTCGGGCTGGTGGCGTCGGGGGCGGTGCTGCGGGGCGGGTGGCCGGCGTACGTGTCGTGCGCGGTGTTCGCCGTCGGGCTGGCGGGCGTGCTGCTGGGCCGCCTCCGTACGGTCGCCGCCTGCGCGCTCGGGCTGATGGCGGTGGCGTCGCTGCTGTTGACCAGCCGGATCCCGTGGCTGGGGATGGCGGTGCTGGGGGTGATGTTCGCGGGCACGGCCATCCACCGGTGGGAACGCGGCACCGGCGGGCTCTGGCCGGTGGCGGTCACCGCGGCGCTGGTCGCGATCGCGCCGGCGCCCCTGTGGGCCGTCGAGGGCGGCTGGTGGTGGGCGCAGGCCGATGTGTGGATCACCACGATGGTGCTGGCCGGGGCCACGTTCGCGGGCGGGATGGCGCTGCGCGGGCGGCGGCTGCCCCGGCTGCTGGTGTGGTTCGGGCTGATCAGCTACTCGCTCTACCTGGTGCACCACCCGCTGCTGAAGTATTTCGTGCAGCTCGGCGGCGACCTGCGGTTGGCCGCCCTGCCGTACCAGCTCGGCACGGCGGCGCTGGCCGTGGCCCTGGTCGTGGGCGTGAGCGCGCTCACCTACCGCTACGTCGAACGGCCCATGCAGGCGCTGGGCCGCCGGGTCTCACGCCGATGCCGTGACGGGGGCGAGCGCGGGGGCGATGCCCGGATGGCCGGCCAGGGCACGCGCGACGACCGGGTCCTCGGCCATGAGGAAGGCCAGATGCCTGATCGCGTGGGCGACCACGTTGGCCAGGGCGACGTGCTCAGGTGACGGCGTGGCGGGGGCCCGGCCCCTGGCGATCTCCAGCACGGGCACCTCGACGGCGGGCAGCCAGGGTGCCGGGTCGGGGCAGACCACGTAGGTCAGGACGACCCGGCCCTCGGGCTCGTAGCGCCAGCTCGTGGAGTGCACGACGACGCCCTGGTCACCGGCCGCGACGCCGCCGAGCCTGCAGGCCGTCTCGTCGGGGTGCTCCCCGGGCCGCGGCCGGGTGCGGGCCTGCCGGTAGGACCAGCGACTGTCGGTGCCCACCCGTAGCATGAGCGTCTCAACCGAGACCACGTGTCTTCCCGTCACCGGCAACAACTTACTGCTCATCTTATGCAGGTGCGTTCCATACGCATATTGACCACGCTCTTGAAACACCGTGGCGGGCCGGGTTGTAGTCGAGGCGTGGGGAAAGGAAGGCCGACGACATGCCCGGTGTGCTGGTGTTGATGGGGTCGGGCGAGACGAGCCCGACCATGGTCGAGGTCCACCGCGCCGTGGCGCGGACGTTGCGTACGGGTGCGCGGGCGGTGCTGCTCGACACCCCCTACGCCTTCCAGGAAAACCGGGCCGACATCTCCGCCCGCGCCTGCCGCTACTTCGCCCGCAGCGTCGGGCTCGACGTCGAGGTGGGCGCCGCGATCACGGGCGCCGACTGGGTGTTCTCGGGGCCAGGCAGCCCCACGTACGCGCTCGACCAGTGGGCCGACTCCGGCGTGGCCGGTGACCTGCGGGCCCGGGTGCGCGCCCGCGAGGGGGTGACCGTGTTGGCCTCGGCGGCGGCCTGCACGGCGGGCCTGGCCACGGTGCCGGTCTACGAGATCTACAAGGTGGGGGCCGAGCCGCACTGGCGCGAGGGCATCGACCTGCTGGAGCCGCTGGGGCTGCGGGCCGTGCTCATCCCGCACTTCGACAACGCCGAGGGCGGCACCCACGACACGCGCTACTGCTACCTCGGCGAGCGACGGCTCTCGCGGATGGAGCGCGAGCTGCCACCGGGCACGGCGGTTCTCGGGCTCGACGAGCACACGGCGCTGGTGATCGACCTGGGCGACGAGTCGGTGCGGGTGGCGGGGCGGGGCGGGCTGACCGTGCGGCGGTCGGGGTCGGTGACGGTTCTGCCCGCGGGCACCCGTACCGGTCTGGGGGAGTTGCGCCGCCTGGCCGAGGGCGGCGGCGGTGGCCCCGCCGTCGCGCCGCGGGTGGCGGGCGAGCCGTACGACGTTCCCGCCGAGGTGACGCTGGAGGAGTCTGTCCGGGCGTGCGAAGAGCTGTTCAAGGCCGCCGTCGCGCGCTCCGACCTGGTGGCGGCGGCGCAGGCCGTCCTCGACCTGGAGGCGGAGATCGTCAAGTGGGCGGCCGACACGGAGGAGGACTCCGGCGGGGTCGAGCAGGCCAGAGAGCTGATGCGGCTGCTGATCGCCCGGCTCGGCGAGTTGGCCGCCACGGCCGGTCACCGCTCGCGGAGCCTGCCCGCCCTGGTCGATCCGCTGCTGGCGCTGCGGGCGCAGCTACGCCGCGACGGCCGCTACGACGTGGCGGACACGCTGCGCACGGCGATGGCGCGGGGCGGCGTCACGATCGAGGACACCCCAGACGGCCCGCGCTGGACGACCGCGTCCTGAAGGGGAGGGCGGTCAGCGGCGTGGTGGGTCAAATGTCCATGCGGTCAGTGGAGCGGTGGGTTGATGTGGGTGCCGTGCATGCGGTCAGCGGCGTGGTGGGTCGATGCGGGCGCCGTCCATCGTGAAGATCATGATGCGGGAGAGGTCCACGCCCACCTTGGCGGCGTCCCCGGCGCGCCAGACGGGGCGGTTGCCCAGCCGGATGATCAGGTCGGAGCGGCGGTGGATGCCGCTGTTCGGGTTCGCGCCGACCTGCTCCTGCTCCTGGTGCTCCACCTCCTGTGAGAACAGCCGGCGCACCAGCCCGGAGACCCTGCCCGACCCGTTCCTGCCGCCGTTGTCGCGGCCCGCGCGACGGCGCGGGTCCGGCGGCTCGGGCACCGGTACGGCCGGCATCCCGCATTCCAGGTACGCCAGCCACTCGTGCCCGTGATACTCCAGCGTCCGCACGCGCCCGTAGAACGAGGGCCCTTCGTACGACTCCGGCACCGGGGCCAGCCCGTCCGGCCGCAGCCCCACCAGCACCTGCCCGCCCGTGTGCTGCGAGATGGCGTACGCCCTGGGATCGCTCCACGGCATCGTGAGCCGGTGCGGTCCGAAGTCGAGTTGCACGTACTGGTTCTGGGGGGTCCTGACCCCGGCGGCCAACAGGTTCAACTGCTGGGAGTTGAGGAAGGCCGCCACGAAGGCCGTCGCTGGATCGTTGTAAATCTGGGCCGGGGTGCCCACGTCCTGTAGCACTCCGCGATTCAGGATCGCGATCCGGTCGGCCAGGGTCAGGGCCTCCACCTGGTCGTGGGTGACGTAGATGGTGGTGACGCCGAGCGACCTGACCAGCGCGGAGATCTCCATGCGCAACTCGGTGCGCATGCCGGCGTCCAGGTTCGACAGCGGCTCGTCCATGAGGAACAGCTTGGGCTGGCGGACGATCGCCCGGCCCATCGCCACCCGCTGCCGCTGGCCGCCGGAGAGCGTGCCCGGCTTGCGGTCGAGCGTCTCGTCGATGTGCAGCGCCTTGGACAACTCGGTGACGCGCTCCTGGACGAGCGCCGGGTCGGACTTGGCGATCTCCAGCGGGAAGGCGATGTTCCCGCGTACGGTCCGGTGGGGGTAGAGCGCGCCGTTCTGGAACACCATCGCGACGTCGCGGTCGCGGGGCGGCAGGTGGTTGGCCATTTCGCCGTCCAGCCAGAGATCCCCTTCGGTGATCTCCTCCAGGCCCGCGATCATCCGCAGCAGCGTGGACTTGCCACACCCCGAGGGGCCGAGGAGGACGAGGAACTCGCCGTCGTCAGCGTGGAGGCTCAGCCGGTCGACAGCGAGGTAGTCGCCCGGATACACCTTGGTCACTTTGTCGAGAACGACCGAGCTCATGGGCCCACACCTTGCGCGCGTGTCACCTGTGACGGGGCTGATTGAAGAGGTAGTACATCGCGCCTTAACGCCACATGTCCACCCTTGACATAAAGAATCTCTCTCATAGGAACTTTCGTGGGGCGATTTGTGCATTAAACAGCCCTCAGTTCCGAATAGAGGGCGATGGAAGGTCTTGCGCAAATTTGCGGCAAGAGCTTTCATGGTCGGGACGTCAAGGGAGATCCGGAGGGCACGATTGGCCGCATGGTGCGAGAAACGCGAGCGCCGCGTCCCGCGCGGCCCGGCCGTGGCACCCGCGGCGCCCGCGAACGCCGTGGCGCCCACGGCACCCGGCGGAGCGCTCCAGACCGCCGCCCGCGCCCCTGGAGCAGCGGATTCGGCGGTCCGGCGGAAAGTAAAGTGTCAGCCATGAACGGTCACGCTCGCCTCGCCGACGTCGCCGCCCAGGCCGGGGTGAGCGAGGCCACCGTCAGCCGGGTGCTCAACGGCAAGCCCGGCGTCTCCGCCGCCACCCGCCAGGCGGTGATGACCGCGCTCGACCTCATGGGCTACGAGCGCCCGCCCCGCCTGCGGCAGCGCAGCAACGGGCTGGTCGGCCTGGTGACGCCCGAGCTGGACAACCCGATCTTCCCCGCCTTCGCGCAGGCCATCGAGAAGGCGCTGACCCAGCACGGCTACACACCCGTGCTGTGCACCCAGCTCCCCGGCGGCGCGCCGGAAGACGAGTTCACCGAGCTGCTCGTCGATCGCGGCGTGAGCGGCATCGTGTTCGTGTCCGGCCTGCACGCCGACACCACCGCCCGGATGGACCGCTACACCCGCCTGAGCGATCGCGGCCTGCCGATCGTGCTGGTCGACGGCTACAGCGAGCACATCGACGCGCCGTTCATCTCGCCCGACGACCGCCTGGCCGCCCGGCTGGCCGTGCAGCACCTGGTCGACCTCGGCCACGAGCGGATCGGCCTCGCGCTCGGGCCGCGCAGGTTCGTCCCGGTGATCAGGAAGATCGAGGGCTACCGGCAGGCCATGGCGCAGCTCCTCGGCGCGCGCGACGTCGACGAGCTGATCGCGCACTCGCTGTTCTCGGTCGAGGGCGGGCAGGCGGCGGCGGCGCAACTGCTCGCCCGCGGCTGCACCGGCATCGTGTGCGCGAGCGACCTCATGGCGCTGGGCGCGATCCGCGCCTGCCGGGAGAGGGGGCTGTCGGTGCCGGTCGAGGTGTCCGTGGTCGGCTTCGACGACTCGCCGCTGATCGCGTTCACCGACCCGCCGCTGACCACCGTGCGCAAGCCGATCGGGGCGATGGCCTCGGCGGCCGTGCAGACCCTGCTCGAAGAGGTCAACGGCGCGCCCGCCCGGCACGTCGAGCTGGTCTTCCAGCCCGAGCTGGTCGTGCGCGGCTCCACCGGCTCCGGACCGCTGGTCAACCGGTGAACCGCGACCTCCCCGACCTCCCCGACCCGCTCGACCTCCTCGTTCTCGGCGGCTCCGGGGTCGACACCACGGTCTACGTGCCCGGCCTGCCCCTGGCGTACCGCGACACCTACCACGTGCCGCCGGTCGTCGACCGGATCGGCAACACCGGAGCGGGCGTCGCGCTCGGCTGCCACGCGCTCGGGCTCGGCGTCGCCTTCGCCGACCTCATCGGCGACGACCCCCAGGGCGTGCTCATCCGCCACGCGCTGCGCGAGATCGACTGCCGCTTCGGCCCGGCTCGGGCGGGCACCCGGCGCAGCGTCCTGCTCGTCGGTCCCGACGGCCGCCGCACCTCGCTGCACGACGCCAGGGCCACACCCGGCGAGCGCCTGCCCCGCGACCTGTACGCCGGGCTGCGCCCCCGGCACGCCCACGTGTCGATCACCGACTTCTGCCGCCACGCCTACCCCGACCTCGACGGCCTGCCGATCTCCACCGACCTGCACGACTGGGACGGCGTCAACGAGTACCACGAAGACTTCGCCTACCGCTCCGACCTGGTCTTCATGTCGGCCGCCGCGCTGGCCGACCCGCTCGCCGTGATGCGCGGCGTCATCGAGCGCGGACGGGCCCACACCGTCGTGTGCACGCGCGGGGCCGACGGCTGCCTCGTGCTCACCCGCGACGCCGCCGTACGGGCCTTCCCCGCCGCCCCGCTGCCCGGCCCGGTGGCCGACAGCAACGGCGCGGGCGACGCGTTCGTCTCCGGCTTCCTGTACGGCACCCTGCGCGGCCGTCCGCTGGAGGAGTGCGTACGCCTCGGCGCGATCGCCGGGGCACACGCCTGCACGGCGCCCGGCACGCACGAGTCGCCGATCACCGAGTCGTTGCTGCTGGCCCGCGCCTCGGCGTAGGCCCCGGTCAGCCGCCGGGCCCGCTCAGACGCCGGCCGGATGCGGCTGGTCGAGCTCCCGCCACGAGCGGAAGACGAAGGGCGGCACGGAGATCACCAGGTAGACGCCGGTGAAGGCGAGGAGGGTGACATGTAGCCCGGCCAGGGCGCTGAGCGAGCCCGCCAGCAGGCCGCCGACGGGCATGCCCACGTACGCGGCGGCCGTCATGGTGCCGATCACCCTGGCCCGCAGCGGTACGGGGATGCGGTCGTACTGGAGGATGCCCAGGATCGGGTTGATGGCGCCCGCGGCGAACCCCGACAGCATGGTGACGGCCAGCGCCAGGGGGAAGGGCGCGCCCAGCGCCAGCACCAGCACCCGCGGCACCCCGGCCAGCAGGAAGCACAGCCCGTACGTCAGCCGCATCGGTAATCGCCCGCCGGCCGCCCCGTACACGATCGTCCCGGCCACCGCGCCCGCCCCGAGCACCCCGGTGAGCAGCCCGAACGCGCGGGGGTCGGCGGCCACGTCGCGCGCGTACAGGGCGAGCAGCACCTGCGTCACGCCCGTGTCGAGCAGGTTGACGATCACGATCATCCCGGTGGCGCTGAGCTGCAGCCGGTCGCGCCAGAGGAAGACCATCCCGGCTCTCAGGTCGTTCAGGTAGCCGTCCGACTCGCGCCCGCTCCGGGCGACGCGCGACACCCCGGTCCCGACGAGCAGCGCCGACAGCAGGAACGTGACCCCGTCCACGAACAGCAGCGTGCTCGGGCCGATCCACAGGATCAGCACCCCGGCCAGCGGCGCGCTCACCATCGTGGCCCCGCGGGACACGCCGTCGTAGGCCGCCGCCGCCCGCTCGATGCGTACGCCCGCGCCCTCGGCGAGGTCGGGCAGCATCGCCTTGCGCGCGGTCTCCCCGGGAGTGGTCGTCAGCCAGCGCAGGAAGAGCAGCACCAGCAGCAGGGGGTAGCTCAGGCCGGTGGTCAGGAAGAGCGCCGGCACCGCCAGCACGATGACACCGCTGATCAGGTCGGACCACACGCTGGCCGCGCGGAACCCGAGCCGGTCCACCAGCGAGCTGCCGAAGGCGGCGGAGATGATCGTGGGGAAGGTCGTGGCGAACGAGGCCAGCCCCGTCAGCACGGCACTGCCGGTGGTCTCCAGCACGAACCAGGGGACGGCGAGGAGCGAGACCATGTTCCCGGTGACGGAAAGGGCGTTGGCGGCCAGCAAGGTGATGTATGGACGCCTCACGCGCAATGCCCCCGGCAACGGTTGTCGATTCAGCGTTGCTCACGGGTGGCCTGTGGTCAAGTGAACCTGTTTGCCACTGGTTAGTGGCTCCTGAGCAGGTGCATCACGATAAAACGTCATTTGATAGTACGATTCCGCCTGAGCTTGCCAGGCGTGTGCGAGGAGTCCGGGGCGTGAGCGACGTCGTCAGACGGGGAGACATGTACCGCTGGGAGATCGTCCGGGCCGTCACCGAGCAGCGCGTGTTCGGGATCGTCAGGAGCGCGGGCCCGCAGGAGGCGCTGGCCGCCGCCGAGGCCGTGCTCGACGCCGGACTGCACGCCGTGGAGGTCGCGCTCACCACGCCCCGCGCGCTCACCGCCGCTGCTCGGTGAGCCGCGCGACGGCGGTGAGCGCGCCGGGT
>NZ_BAAAZP010000110.1:0-4056 GCF_039536965.1 Nonomuraea antimicrobica
TCGGTCTCCTCGATGACGGGGTCGACCGAGAGGAAGCGGCCGAGCTTGGGGTCGTACTCGCGGGCGCCGAGGTGGACGAGCCCGGTGGTCGGATCCTCGGTGCCGCCGACGAAGGCGCGCTGTCCTGGCCAGAACGCCGGTGGCGAGCCCCGGTTCTCGCCGAACGGGGTGAGCCGGCGCATCGCCACGTCGCCGGTGGTGGCGTTCACCGCGGCCTGCGCGGTGCCCTGGTGGTCGTTGGCCAGGAAGGAGACCTGGTTGTCGGGGGTGCGTACGGCGATGGGCTGCTCGTTGACGGTGTAGTAGCGGGTCTGTTCGACGACGTCTTTGGCGTGGTCGAGGCGCAGCTCCATGTCGTCGATGTAGAGGGTGGTGTCGGTGGAAGTTTTGCGGATGAGGCGGTCGCCGTCCGCGCTGTAGACGAACGAGGTGGTCTTTCCGGCCTCGGTGACCGATTCCAGGTTGCCTTCGGCGTCCCAGACGAGGCTCTGGTCGGAGGTGCCGACCTTGCGCCGGGTGGTGTTGCCGGCGGCGTCGTATTCGAAGAGGTCGGCCCCTACGGCCTGCAGCGCGTGGGGCTGCTTGCTGCCGGGGGCGGGGTAGGTGTAGTCGCGGACCTGCTCGCCCGCGCTGCCGAAGGCGTGCTTGGTCTCCTTGGTCCGGTTGCCGGTGGAGTCGTAGGCGTAGCTGACCGCGTACGGCGCCACGCCGCCGATCTTGCCCGGCTGCGGGGTGCCGGTGGCGCAGTCGTCGGTCGCGGTCCAGGCGGAGGTCAGTCGGCGCAGGTGGTCATAGGTGAAGCACTGCGTGTCCTGGCTCGCCCCGTCGGCGATCTTGGTGATGTTGCCGACGGCGTCGTAGGAGTAACTGACGTCCAGGTCGGCGGCGCCGGCGTTCTCCCGGTCCAGCCGCATGCCGGTCAGCCTGCGGGTGGACTCGTCGTGGGTGTAGGTGAGCCAGGTCTTCCTGCTTCCGGTGCCCAGCTCGTACTGCAGGGTCTCGCCGAGCTTGGAGTAGCGGGTGGCGGTCACGTACGTCGACAGGCCGGTGACCTTGGTCGGTTGGCTCAGCTCGTCGTAGGTGTAGACGACCTGTTCCTCGGCCAGCCCGCCGGCGGCGGGGAAGCTGACCGACTGGACCTGGTCGTCGAGCGTGTAGCGGGTGTTGAGCTGGTAGGAGCCGGCCAGCTTGCCCTCCCGCTCGGGGATGGTGACCGTCTGGCGCAGCGTGCGGTAGTCGGCGTCGATCGCGTTGATCTCGGCCTTGTACGCCTGCCCGCCGACGTAGCGGATGCTGGCGTTCATGTGGCCCTTGGCCAGGGCGTCGTACTTCCACTCGGCCAGCAGCGGGCCGGTCGCCGACCCGTCGCGCAGTTCGGTCTTGCGGCCGAGCTGGTCGTAGCCGTACCACAGGGTCCGGCCGCGGGCGTCGGTCGTGGAGACCAGCTCGTCGGCGTCGTTGTAGGTCATGGTGGTGGCGCCCTTGTCGGGGTCCTCCACCTTGATCTCCCGGCCGCGCAGGTCGTAGTGGTGGCGCCATACGTTGCCGGCGTGGTCGGTCACCGTGGACAGGCGCCCGGCGTGGTCGTAGGTGTACTTGGTGGACTCGTACGCGCCGGTCGGGGTGGCCCCCTTGTACTGGCGCAGCTCGATCAGCCGGTCCTCGGCGTCCCCGATCCGGGTGGTCGCGGTGCCGCCGGGCGGCGGCGTCACGTGCACCCGGTCGCCCTCCTGCGCGGTGCTGACCCGGTACTTCTCCACGCCCTTGGCCTTGAGCACCTGGGCGTTGACGTCTCCCGAGCCGTCGAAGGCGGACACGACCTGGGTGGGCACGTCGGTGTCGGCCACGCCGAGCAGGTCGGTCGCGGGGGTGCCGGTGGCGAAGTAGCCGGTGTTCGACTTGCTCTGCTGGCCCTGGGAGTTGTACATCGTGTCGGTGACGGTGCGGCCGTCGCGCAGTGCCGGGTCCGTCGCCTGCGCGTCCCTGGGCGCGGGTTCCTGGGTCTGGCGCTCGCGCATCAGGCCGTCGAACAGCTCGTGGCTGCTGGTGTAGGTGCCGTCGGCGTTGAGCGTCTTGGTGGTGACGACGCTGGGGCCGTCGGCCCGCATGAGGTAGGAGTACTCGGTGCTGGGCGACTGCCCGGCGGCCTTGCTGCGGTCGGGCTGCCAGACCTTGGTCACCCGGCCGAGCGCGTCGTAGTCCAGGTCGATGCGGCGGTTGGCGGCGTCGACCTCGGCGACCGGCTCGCCCCAGGCCGGGCTGAGCAGGGTCCGCTCGGTGTGGCCGAGCTGGTTGGTCTGCACGATCTCGGTGGCCGGGGCGCCCGCCGCCGGGCTGTAGGCGGTGGTGGATCTGGTGCCGACCGCGTCGGTCTCGCTGGTCTCGCGGCCGTAGGCGTCGTAGGTGTGGGTGCTGTCGGTGATCGTGGTGCCGTCGGCGGAGACGAGGTGGTGGACGGAGGTGACGTCGCCCTTGGTCGGCGCCTGGCCGAACGTCTTGCCGTCGTAGCCGACCTTCTCGTCGGAGATGATCTCCTCGGCGGCCAGCGTGGACACCGCCGTGCCGCAGGGCGCGGCGACCTTCTGGATGCGGCTGGTGTAGTCGAGCATCCAGCTCGTGTCGTTGCGGGCGTAGGTGTAGCGGGTGCACTGGTCGTCGCCGGTGCTCGCCAGGTCGCCCCGCTCCTCGATCTGGGTGAGCAGGCCCTTGGTGTCGTACGTGCGCTCCTCGCCGGTGCGCCGCCACGTGCCGTTGGCCAGGGCGGTGCGGGTCACCATGGACTTCGCCTCGACCATGTGCGCGGTCTTGGTGACGCCGCCCTGGGTGGACTCGGCGGTCTTCAGCGACCAGGGCTGTTCGGCGGTCGCGGTGAGGATGGCTCCGCCGTCGCCGTCGTAGGTGATCTCCTCGCGTTCGAAGCCGGCGTACTGGTCGAGGTCGTCGAGCTTGACGCCCTCGGTGTCCTCGACCTGGGCGCTGCGCTTGGTGCCGTCGGCCAGCTTGTCGCCGTGCATGCCGCGGAAGTAGCGGGTCTCGGTGAGGGTGCGCCTGGTGTCCTGGCCGTCGCCCTCGCGCACGCGTACCCTGCCGAAGCCGCGGAAGTCGGACCAGGTGCGGTGCTCGGGCTTGACGAGGATGTTGTCGGCGTAGTGCCAGGCGGCGCCGCCGAGGTACTCGTAGTCGGTGACCACGTTGGGTGAGGCCGCCACGCGGTCGACCTCGACGGTCTGGGCGACGACGTACTTGTGGAACCAGTCGGTGACCTCGGCCTCGTCGGGGGGTGACCAGCGCTGCGGGAAGCACAGCCTGGTGTTCTTGTCGGCCGCGGGCAGGGCCCCGGGCTGGCAGTCGGCCGCCTTGTAGTTGACGCGCAGTTCGCCGCCGGTGCCGTTGTCGACGGTCTGGACGCGCCACTTGACCAGCGGAGCGCGGCCTTCGGTGGCGTCGACCCGGTTGGGGAGCTGCACTCCCTTGAACGTGGTCTTCGGCAGCGTGAGGGTGCCGCCCACGTGGCCGGTCTGCTGGATCGAGGCCAGCCACAGGGCGGGGCTCATGCCGTCGCCGGTGGCGGGGAACTGGTGGGTCAGGGTCCAGGAGTCGACGGGGGTGTACTGGCCGGCTCCGTTGCCGATCTGGGTGGTGACCTTGGTCAGCCGCTTGCGGGTGAAGAAGGTCGGCGCCAGGCGGTCGGTGCACTTCACGCCCGAGTCGCAGATCTGGTCGAACGGCACGTCCGGCCAGTGGGCGGCGGTCTCCTTCTTCAGCTCGGCGGCCGCGCAGGTCACGGTGCCGCTGGGCAGGCACCGCTCGGCGACGTCGAACACCACCTGGGTGGCGGGGGCCTTGGTGAACAGTTCGCCGCTGAGGTAGCCGTAGTCGATGCGGGTCAGGTAGGCGCTGCGGTCGTACACGGTGCCCAGTTCGGGCTTCATGTTGCGGCCGTAGTAGTTGGTCTCCTGGGTGTACCAGTAGGTGGTGGCGTTGCCGTGGGTGTCCACGGCGTAGTCGAGGTTCCACCGGTAGCCCTGCTGGCACCAGGCGTTGGCCGGGGTGCTG
>NZ_BAAAZP010000111.1:0-73739 GCF_039536965.1 Nonomuraea antimicrobica
CCACTACGCCGTCGTCGCCGGCCGCCGCCACGACCTCGCGGCCGAGCAGCTCCTCCACGACCTGGCCGCCGAGCGTGGCGGGGTCGGGGCCGCGGGTGGCGCCCGGCCGGGGCGCGGTGGCGCTCACCACCGCGTACGGCTCCACCGCGTCGATGCCGCACGTGAGCAGCCGGGCGTTCAGCTCGGCGGCGACGGCCTCGACCAGCGCGGCCACGACGAGCTGCTCGGCCAGGCGGCGCTCGACCCGGCGGCCCTCCTCGATGCGGCTGCGTTCGAGGCCCACGCAGGCGGCCAGCTCGTGGCCGAGGTCGGCCCGGTCGGTGAGGTCGCCGTCGCAGGCCAGTGCCCAGCCCGCGGCCCGGTGGCCGCGCCCGACCGCGAAGACGGTGTGCCCGCCGACGTGCCCGCCGACGTGCCCGCCGACCCTGACCGGCAGCCGGGACGCCGTCAGGTAGGCCGTGGCCAGGCGTACCGGGTCGTCGGCCGCGCCCACGATCACCTCGCCGGAGGCGGACACGACGGCGCCGGTGACGCCCAGCTCGGCGGCGGTCAGCTCGAACAGCTCGCGCAGGTCGGCGCCCTCGGCGATGGCCGAGACCAGCCGGCGGTGGCTGCCGAGCACGTCGCGTACGTCGCCGGACAGCCGCCGCACGACCCGCTCGGCCAGCGTGCTGAAGGAGACCTCGACCGGCACCTCCACCAGCGGCAGGCCCGCGGCCCGGCAGGCGGCCACCAGGTCGGCGGGTACGTGGCCGAGCCGGGCGTGCCCGGCGCCGAGCGCGGCGACCCCCGCCTCGGCCAGCGCGGACACGAACCGGGCCGAGTCGCTGGGCGCCTGCCACCACATCAGCCCGGTCAGCACCAGCTCGCCCCCGCTCAGGTAGCGGCCGGGGTCGGGCAGGTCGGTGACGGTGACCCTGCCGAACTCACGGGCCGGGTCGCCGGTGAGCAGGGTCAGGCGCAGCTCGTCGATGGCCAGCAGGTCGGAAATGCGCACTTGGAGGAATATACAAGCCCGGCAGGGCAACCGCTGACCGGGATTTCACGTCGGGCGCATAGGACGGGCGGTCCGGCCGGTGCTCTACTCGGAAGATGACGCAGACGGCGGACACGATCCTGCACGGGGTCGGGCAGAGCGCGCGGCGGCCCGACGCCACGCTCAAGGTGACCGGCGAGTTCGCCTACGCCTCCGACCTGTGGCTGGACGGCATGGTGTGGGGGGCGACGCTGCGCAGCCCGCATCCGTCGGCGTGGATCCGCTCGATCGACGTCGGCCCCGCGCTGAAGCTGCCGGGCGTGCTGACGGTGCTGACCCACGAGGACGTGCCGGGCACGAAGTTCTACGGCCTGGATCGCCTCGACCAGCCGGTGCTGGCCATCGACGAGGTCCGTTACCAGGGCGAGCCGGTGGCGGTGGTGGCCGCCGACCATCCGGAGACGGCCCGCCGGGCCGCCGCGGCCATCGTGGTCGAGTACGAGCCCCGCCAGGCCGTCACCGACCCCCGCCTGTCGCAGCACTTCGTCCGCCACCAGCCGGTACGCCGCGGCGAGACGTTCGAGGCCGAGGTCGTGGTGCGCGGCGAGTACGAGGTCGGCATGCAGGACCAGGCGTTCCTGGGCCCGGAGTCGGGCCTGGCGGTGCCCGCCGAGGACGGCGGCGTCGACCTGTACATCGCCACCCAGTGGCTGCACGTCGACCGCGACCAGCTCGCGCCCTGCCTGGGCCTGCCACAGGACAAGGTACGCCTGACGCTGTCGGGCGTCGGCGGCGCGTTCGGCGCCAGGGAGGATCTGTCGATGCAGGTCCACGCCTGCATGCTGGCCCTGCGCCTGAACCGTCCCGTCAAGATCGTCTATGGCCGGGAGGAGTCGTTCTTCGGGCACGTGCACCGCCACCCGGCCGTGATGCGCTACGAGCACGGCGCCACCCGCGACGGCCGGCTCGTCTACGTCAAGGCCGACATCCTGCTGGACGGCGGCGCGTACTGCTCCTCCTCCCCCGCCGTCGTGGGCAACGCGGCCTCGCTGGGGGCGGGCCCGTACGAGGTGCCCAACGTGCGTGTGGACGCCATCGGCGTCTACACCAACAACCCGCCCTGCGGCGCGATGCGCGGCTTCGGCGCGGTGCAGGCGTGTTACGCCTACGAGTCGCAGATGGACCGCCTGGCCGAGGCGTGCGGCCTGTCGCCGGTGGAGATCCGGGTACGCAACGCCGTCTCCCAGGGCTCCCGCCTGATCACCGGGCAGGTGATCGACTCCCCTGCCCCGCTGGCCGAGATGTTGCACCGGCTGGAGGCCATGCCGCTGCCCTCCGAGGGCCCAGGCCGCGACCTGCGGGGGCTGCCCGGCGGGGTGTCCCAGACCACGCACGGCGAGTCCGTCCGCCGGGGCGTCGGCTACGGCGTCGGCATCAAGAACATCTGCTACTCCGAGGGGTTCGACGACTACTCCACGGCGCGCGTGCGGGCCGAACTGGTCGGCGGCGAGCCGCACGTGACCGTGCACACGGCGGCGGCCGAGGTGGGCCAGGGCCTGGTGACGCTCCAGGCCCAGATCGCGCGTACGGAGCTGGGCGTCGCCGACGTCACCGTGGCCACCGCCGACACCTCGGTCGGCTCCTCGGGCTCCTCCTCGGCCTCCCGGCAGTCGTACGTGACCGGGGGCGCGGTCAGGGCCGCCTGTGAGGCCGTGCGCGAACGGTTCGAGGGGTTGCCGGTCAGGGAGGCGCTGGAGCGCTTCGGGCCGATCGAGGAGACGCGCGAATACCGGCACCGGCCCACGTACCCGCTCGATCCGCGCACCGGGCAGGGCGACTCGCACACCCAGCTCGCGCTGTGCGTGCACCGCGCCGTCGTGGACGTGGACGTGGAGCTGGGCCTGGTGAAGGTGATCGAGCTGGCGGCGGTGCAGGACGTCGGGCGGATCATGAACCCGCAGGCGCTGGAGGGCCAGATCCACGGCGGCTCCGCCCAGGGGCTCGGGCTGGCGCTGATGGAGGAGATCCAGGTCCGCGACGGCCTGGTGCTGAACCCGTCGTTCACCGACTACCTCATCCCCACCATCCTCGACATGCCGCCCATGAAGCTGGAGATCCTCGAAAATCCGGACCCGGCGGCCCCGTACGGGCTGCGCGGAGCCGGTGAGCCCCCCACGCTCTCCTCCACCCCCGCCATCGCCGCCGCCGTGAGAGCGGCCACCGGGCTTCGGTTGACTCGTGTTCCGATGAGGCCGGAAGATATCGCCTTGTCCGAGACCGGAACGTTCGACGAGAGTTCGACTTAGGGGGCATCCGATGGCAAGCACGCACGAGGCGGCCGAGACGGAGTTCAGGCGCTTCGACACCGACGGCGACGGGCTGCTGACCGCCGACGAGATCAGGAAGGCCAACGAGGCGCTGGGCGGGCAGGGGGCCTCCGAGAGCGAGGTCGAGGCGTTCATCGCGGCGGCCGACAGCGACGGCGACGGGACGATCAAGCTCGAGGAGTTCGTCGCCCTGGTGGGCCGGGGCCGCCACCAGAAGGCGTGAGCCTCACCCCTGCCGGGTAGGCCATCCGGCGTTCCCCCTGGTCACGAGAGGGGAACGCCGGGTTCGCCGGAGCCCGGCCCCATTCCTCGCCCCGATCCCGATCAGCGGATGTCGCCGGGGTTGCAGGCCACGTTGTTGCGGTCGACGTCGGGATACCAGGTGTATTCCTCGTGCGTGCCCTTGTAGTAGGGCCCGTCGCCCGCGTCCACGGCCTCCTTGCAGCTCGCGTACCGCTGGTCGAGGGGCCGCTGCCCGCCGCCCGTCGCGGGGGCCGTGCCGCCCGTCGCGGGGGCCGTGCCCGCGGGGCCGCCGGTCGTGGTCAGGTCTGGCGCGGTGGTCTGGCCGCCCGTCCCAGTGGTGGGCCCAGTGGTGGGCGCAGTGGTGGACCCGGTGGAGGGCTGGGCAGGTGCCCCCGACGCGCCGGGGGTGGCGCCGGGCGGGCTGCCGACCAGGCGCGCCACCAGCGCGTCGGCCTCCTCCTTGGTGAAGCCGGCGATGCTCACGCTGTCGCCGTCCATCGGCTGGGTGACGATGGGCGCGGCCAGCACGGTCTTGGGCTGGTCGGCCTGCTCGGGCGCCAGCACGATCGCCACCGCGCGCCCGTCGGGCGCCATCTCGTCGATCAGGTCGACCAGCCGCTGCTTGAACGCCGGCGCGACCGCGATGCGCACGGAGTATTGCCCGTCGCGCTCGCGCAGCGGCTCGACCTGCTGCACGGCGCCGATCGTGACGCCGTTTTCGAGCAGGTAGCAGGTCGCCTGATCGGCGTCGAGCACGGCCGGGTCACCCGGGCAGGGCGCGGGCTTGGTCTCCTTGACCGGCGCGAAGTGGATCGGCACGTCGAGATAGCGCGGGGGCGGGCCGCCCAGCAGCGGCGCGTCGGGGCTCCTGGTCATCAAGACGGCGACCGTGCCCAGCACACCTGCGACGAGCACGACGAGGACGAGCGAGACGATCAGCACGATGGTGGTGAGTCTGCTGGCCCTCGGCTCCTCCGGGTCCGCCTGCGGCAGCGGCTCTTCCGGCTTGTCCATCGATGATGATCCCATCCTGACGTTCGGACTGCCGGTGAGCCTATCGAGGACAGGCCACGGCGGGGTAATCAGCCGGACAATCCTCACTCAACCGTGAGATGAGAGGAAGAATGAGGTAAGGATCGTCCGTCCGCCGGGAAGAGTTGGCAGCATGGACATCGGTGTGCCCCGCGAGGTCAAGAACAGCGAATACCGGGTCGCGCTGACCCCGGCCGGGGTCCACGAGCTGGTACGCCACGGCCATCGGGTCTTCGTCGAGCGCGACGCGGGCGAGGGCTCCTCGATCCCCGACGCCTACTTCACCGCCGCAGGAGCCGTCATGGTCCCCGCGGCCGACGAGCTGTGGGGCGTGGCCGACCTGGTGATGAAGGTCAAGGAGCCGATGGCGGAGGAGTACCACCGGCTGCGCAAGGGGCTGGTGCTGTTCACGTACCTGCATCTGGCCGCCTCCCGCGCCTGCACGCGGGCGCTGCTCGACTCGGGCTGCACCTCCATCGCGTACGAGACCGTGCAGACCCCCGGCGGCGCGCTGCCCCTGCTCGCCCCCATGTCGGAGGTGGCGGGGCGGCTCGCACCGCAGGTGGGCGCCTACCACCTGATGCGCTCGACGGGCGGCAGGGGCGTCCTGATGGGCGGCGTGCCGGGCGTGTACGCCGCGCACGTCGTCGTGATCGGGGCCGGCGTCTCCGGCATGAACGCCGCCGCCATCGCCCTCGGCATGCAGGCCGAGGTGGTGCTCCTCGACAAGAACATCGACAAGCTGCG
The DNA here is from genome assembly GCF_039536965.1 of Nonomuraea antimicrobica. Taxonomy (NCBI): domain Bacteria; kingdom Bacillati; phylum Actinomycetota; class Actinomycetes; order Streptosporangiales; family Streptosporangiaceae; genus Nonomuraea; species Nonomuraea antimicrobica. The sequence goes on from NZ_BAAAZP010000111.1 coordinate 5,326, forward strand.
CCAGGCGGACCTGATCTACCAGGGGCACTGTCGGACGGTCGCGTCCAACACGCTGGAGATCGAGCGGGCGGTGCTGGCGGCCGACCTGGTCATCGGCGCGGTGCTGGTGCCCGGCGCGCGGGCTCCTGAGCTGGTGAGCAACGACCTGGTCAGCCGCATGAAGCCGGGCTCGGTGCTGGTGGACATCTCGATCGACCAGGGCGGCTGCTTCGAGGACTCCCGGCCGACCACGCACGAGGAGCCGACGTACCGGGTGCACGACTCGGTCTTCTACTGCGTGGCCAACATGCCCGGCGCCGTGCCGCACACCTCGACGTTCGCCCTGACGAACGTGACGCTCCCGTACGCGCTGGCCATCGCCGACCGGGGCTGGCAGCGCGCGATGCGCGAGGACCCGGCCCTGGCGCACGGTCTGAGCACCCATGAGGGCCGGTTGACGAGTGGCCCGGTGGCACAGGCGCACGGCCTGGAGTGGACCCGGCCGCAGGAAGTACTCGGCTGAGCCCGTTGTCGGTTCCCCACCCGCCAAGTTACGGTAAGTAACAGTCAGCTACTTACCGTAGCGATCGGAGGGGTGATGTCGCAGCCGAACTTCCGCGCGAGCGCGGGGCGCAACTTCGACGACCTGGACGCCGACGTCTGAACGACCTTCCGGTAAGTGCCTCAGGGCCCTGCGGGGGCGGGGCCCTGAGGCTCTCATCACTGCTGCTGCTGGCTGGGCGAGGGGGAGGTCGTCTCCATCGGCGCCTGCTGCTGGTCGGTGGGCTCCGGCGGCAGCGGGGCCTGGTCGGCCGTCGTCGTGACCGCCTGCTCGCCGCCACACGTCGCGCCCGGCTCGGGCGTGTCGGCGCCGTTCTGGTAACGCTTGATGAACGCCCCGAGCTTCGGGTCCTGCGGATCGGTCAGCTTGAGCTGGTGGCCCCAGGAGGAGACCACGACTGGCGAGGACAGGTTGGGGAAGGGACTCATCAGCATGTAGTCCTGCTGCCCCGTCGAGCCCGCGACCTCCTTGAGCTGGTCGATCTGGGCCTTGGGCAGGTCGGGCCGGTAGGTGATCCAGACGGCGCCGTGCTCCAGCGAGTGCACGGCGTGCTCACTGTGGATCGGCTTGTCGTAGATCGCGCACTGCTGCCAGTAGTTGTTGTGCTCGCCGCCCACCGGCGGCGACTCCTTGTAGGTGACCGTGTTCCACACGTGCTGGCCCGCGTCGTACTTGACGCTGCTCACCGCGTCGAGCGAGGTCTCCCTGGCCTCCTTGATCAGGTAGAAGCCGACCACGCCGACGAGCACCACGATGATGAGCCCGCCCGTCCCCCACATGAGCAGCGCGGCGCGGCGTTGTTTGCGCCGCTGCTCGGCCCGCATCTTCTGCAGATGCTCGCGCCGCGCCTGCGACTTCTCCTTCGTCATCGTTCCTCCATCGGCGTACCAACTCCGGGTCACCCTATGCCCTACGGGCGTATGCGGAGAATAAGCGCGGCATAAGCGTCGGATCACGGATCACGCCCCAGGTGGGTACGCTGGACGGGCCATGGAAAAACCCGTGAGGAACCCGATTCTGATCGGCTGCGGCGTGCTGGTGCTCGCCGTGGCCGCGTTCCTGTTGTTCGGCCGCGGCGGCACGCCCGGCGACACCTCGCCGGAGGCCGGTTTCGCCCGCGACATGGCCACGCACCACGCGCAGGCCGTCGACATGGCATTCACGATCAGGGACAAAGGCCCCGCCGCTGAGATCAGAAACCTGGCCTTCGACATCATCAACACCCAGGCCAACCAGCGCGGCATGTTCCTGGGCTGGCTGCAGCAGTGGGAGCTGGGCCAGGCGACCGACCAGCCGACGATGGCCTGGATGAGCGGCCACGGCCACGGCGCCGCCGCTCCCGGGCTCGCCGCGGCGGCCGCCACGTCGGGCGCCATGCCCGGCATGGCCACGCCGCAGGAGCTGACCCGGCTCAAGGACGCGCAGGGCGAGCAGGCCGAGGTGCTCTTCCTGCAGCTCATGATCCGCCACCACGAGGGCGGCGTGCAGATGGCCGAGGGGCTGCTCAAGCTGTCCACCCGCCCCGAGGTCGTCAGCATGGCACAGAAGATCGTCAGCGGGCAGAGCGGTGAGATCAAGCTGATGACCGAGTTGCTCAGGCTGCGGGGCGCGCAGCCCTACCCGTCGATCATGAAGAGCCAGTAGGGGCCATGGGCGCCGACGCGGTCGTGGTGGGGTCGGGGCCCAACGGCCTGGTCGCCGCCGTCATGCTGGCCCGCGCCGGGTGCGAGGTGCTGCTGCTGGAGGCGGCCGACGGCTTCGGGGGCGCGCTGAGGTCGGGTGAGCTGACGTTGCCCGGCCGCGTCCACGACCTGGGCGCGACGGTGATGGCGATGGCGCTGGCCTCCCCGGCGTTCCGCGGGCTCGGGCTCAAGGGGGTCGAGTTCGCCCATCCTCCGGTGGCCGCGGCGCATCCGCTCGACGACCGTCCTGCGGTGCTGGTGCACCGCGACGCGGGGCATACCGCGGAGGGGCTCGGGCGTGACGGTGCCGTCTGGCTGGCCACCGCGGGGGCCGCGGCCCGTGCCGGGTTCCCGCTGGTCGACCTGCTGCTCAAGCCGCTGGGGCCGTGGCGGGCGTCACCGCGGGCGTTCGCGCAGGCCGCCAGGTTCGGGGCGGCGGCGGCGCTGCCCGCCACGACGTTCGCCAGGCGGGCGCTGCGCACCGTGGAGGGGCGCGCGCTGATCGCGGGCCTGGCCGCCCACTCGATGCTCGACCTTCGCTCCCCCCTCACGACCGGCTACGGGCTGATGCTGGGGGCGCTGGCCCATCTGGTGGGCTGGCCGCTCGTACGCGGCGGTTCGCAGGTGCTGGCCGACGCGCTCGTGGCCGAGCTGAGGTCGCTGGGCGGGCAGGCGGTGACCGGGCACCGGGTGCGCAGGCTGGCGGAGCTGGACGCGCCGATCGTGGTGCTCGACGTGACGCCCCGGCAGTTGCTCGCGATGGCCGACTGGCCGTCGGGCTACCGGCGAGGGCTCGAGCGTTACCGCTACGGGCCGGGCGTGTTCAAGCTCGACTGGGCGCTCGACGGGCCCGTGCCGTGGCGTGACCCGGCGGTCGCCGGGGCGGGCACGGTGCACCTGGGCGGGACGCTGGAGGAGATCGTGCTCAGCGAGGCCGAGACGACCGCAGGGCGGCACTCGCCCCGCCCGTACGTGCTGCTCGTGCAGCCGTACGCGGCCGACCCGGAGCGGGGCGGGCACACCCTGTGGGCCTACTGCCACGTCCCCAACGGCTCGCCGGTCGACATGACCGACGCCGTCGAGACCCAGATCGAGCGGTACGCCCCCGGGTTCCGCGACCGGGTGCTGGCCAGGCACGCGATGGGGCCGGCCGAGCTGGAGGCGGCCAATCCCAACCTGGTGGGCGGCGACATCGGGGGCGGGCTGACCAGCCTGGGGCAGTTCGTCCGCCGTCCGGTCTGGTCGCCCGCCCCGTGGCGCACGCCGCTGCCGGGGGTGTTCCTCTGCTCGTCCTCGACGCCACCGGGGCCGGGGGCGCACGGCGTGGGCGGCTGGCAGGCGGCCCGCCTCGCGCTGCGCTCCCGCTGACGGCCGGGCGCCGAGCCCCGCGTCCGGGGACAGACCGTGCGACGGTGGTCAGAAGGCGCCGGTCGGCGGTTTAATTGTCCCCGATGTGTCACCCCTGACTTCCGAGACTGGAGCGGTGTACGACCATGACTGCTGAGCTGGAGGCTCTCGGCTTCGGCGCCTTGGGAGTCCCGCGCCCCCCGGAGACGGCGGAGCTCGAACGTCAGTCCGGTGTCCTGGAATGGACGGTGCGCGCGCAGCGGGCGGTGAGCGACGCGGGCACGCAGGCCCACCGGCTCGCCGAGCACAATGCCGGCCGGGCGCAGGACGCGCTGGACGAGCACGTCGCGGGGAAGTCCGGTGTGCTCGTCGGCGCCGCCACCCGTGCGCTCGTCACCTCGGTGGCGGCGAGCGTGCTGCAGGTCACGCAGACCACGATCAAGTGGGCCGGCGGGCTGATCGTCGGGCTGGCCGGCCTCGCGGGCCTGGCGCTCGCCTTCCCACATACCCGGGCCCTCCTGATACCGCGGCTGCGGCAGTTCGGCCAGCGGGCGCAACAGTGGATCCGCACCGCCATGCAGTCCATCGGCCGCCTCTTCACCCAACTGACCGAGCGCTTGCGCGGGACTTCGGCCAGGCAACGCGCCGGCGACGCACTGGCCGCGGAACAACGACGGATCGCGGCCGGATCCCGGCTGAAGACCGAACAGCAGCAGATCAGGCAGCAGGCGTACAACAGCATGGCCGTACACACGAAGGCTGGGCACGCCAGGATCGCGGCGGGCCGCGTCGCCTCGACCCTGAACCGGCACGAGACCACGCTGAAGCAGGTCGAGACGTACGTGGCAGAGGCCAAGCGCAAGATCGCCGCCGCGGCCGACGAAGCCTACGCCCGCGGACGGATCGACGCGGGCACCCGCGCCCGGCTCTTGTCCACCGACCGCGGCCTGGCCAACCACCCCTTGCTGGACGACATGAGCAGATGGCATCTCTCTCAGCAGGCCCAGCGGGTGGAGCAGATCGAGTCGCGCCTCAGCGGACATGTTGTCGTCGGACAACTTCGTGAAGCCGGCCACCGGGTGAACGAAGGGCTGAATCTCGCCGGGACGAGAGGGGTGAGCACCAGAGAGCTGGACGATCTACAAGGCATCCTGAACGAGCAGGCCCTGCGCCGCCGCGAGATGCTGGACCGGGCCTGGCTCGCCCGCCAGGACCTCCGCGGCAACTACGAGATCCTGCCCATGTACCCACTCTGACTCCGGCCTCGGCGGCGGGCGACAGCCGATTCGAGCCCGCCCGGCGCCCCGACGATCCGCCGCCTTCGCCTCGCACGACGCAATCGTCATCATCGGTGGTCAGACCCCGCAAGCCAGCGGTTTAATAGCTCCGATGCGTCACAAGTGACTTTTGGGACTGGAGTGAAGTTATGGCCGCCAACGATCCAGAGCCGACAGGCGACGGAGAGGCCGCCGACGGTCTGGTGCGGGCCAGCGTAGGTGCGGACGGGCTGCTGGCCGGGCTGCGGCTGGACGCGCGGGCGATGCGGTTCGGCTCTCACGACCTGGCGGACCACGTCGTCTCCGCCGTACGGGCGGCGCAGCAGGACCGGCTGAGCAGGCTCGACAAGCCGGCCGAGCCGCCCGAGCCGCCCGATCTGAAGGAGTTCGTGCACCGGCTGGACGACCTGGAGGCGCAGGCGGCCCGCGACTTCGCCCAGTTGACGTCCCGCCTCGATGAGACGCTTCGCCGCCTGGATGAGGGGTGAGCCGCTTTGGCGAACGATGAGATCACCTGGGACGTGGCCGGCCAGCGGGCGTCCGGCCAGAGATTCCGTACGCTGGCCGACGAGCACGGGCAGTCCCACGAGGAGCTGCTGACGCAGTTGGGCGGCGCGAACCCGTTGCCGTATCCGGAGTTCGCCGGTCCCTACCAGGGGTTCGTCGCCGCGCTGGCAGGCGGCTCCGCGGAGACGTACGCCCAGCTCGGCCGGACGGGAGACGGCCAGGCCGCGATGGTGGCCACGAAGGAGCAGGCCGAGGCGGCGAACGAGACGGTCGTCGGCGACGACGGCTGATCAGGGGGACGGCTCGGCCAGTTCCTCGGCCAGGGCGGCGGCGAAGGCGTCGACGTCCTCCTCGGCCGTGTCGAACGCGCACATCCAGCGCACCTCCCCCGTGGCCTCGTTCCAGGTGTAGAACCGGTACCGCTTGCGCAGCCGCTCGGCGACCTCGACCGGCAGGACGACGAAGACGGCGTTGGCCTCGACCGGCCGGACCGGCCGCACGCCTGGGATGTCCCGCAGCGCGTCGGCCAGCCGCCGCGCCATCGCGTTGGCCCGGCGGGCGTTGCGCAGCCACAGGTCGCCCGACAGCAGCGCCTCGAACTGCACCGACACGAAGCGCATCTTCGACGACAACTGCATGAACGTCTTGCGCAGGTACTCGACCCCGGTGGCCGCGTCCGGGTTGAGCACGACGACCGCCTCGCCGTACAGCAGGCCGATCTTCGTGCCGCCGAAGGAGAGCACGTCGACGCCCGCGTCGGTGGTCAGCGCCCGCATCGGGACGTCGAGCGCGGCGGCGGCGTTGGTCAGGCGGGAGCCGTCGACGTGGACGAGCAGGCCCAGCTCGTGGGCGTGCGCGCAGATCGCGGCGACCTCGCCGGGGGTGTAGAGGGTGCCCAGCTCGGTGCTGTTGGAGATCGAGACCACCTTGGGCTGGGCCCGGTGCACGTCGCCGAACCCCCACGCCTGCCGGTCGATCAGCTCGGGCGTGAGCTTGCCGTCGGGCGTGGGGACGGTCAGCAGCTTGATGCCGCCGACCACCTCGGGCGCGCCGCCCTCGTCGGTGTTGATGTGGGCGCTCTCGGCGCAGATGACCGCCTCCCACTGGGCGGTCATGGAACGCAGGGAGACGACGTTGGCGGCGGTGCCGTTGAACACCGGCCACGCCCGCGCCCGCGCGCCGAAGTGCCGCTGGAAGACCTCCTGAAGGGCCTCGGTGTAGACGTCGTCGCCGTAGGGGATCTGGTGGCCCCCGTTGGCGGCGGCGATGGCCTGGAGGATCTCGGGGTGCACGCCGGCGTAGTTGTCGCTGGCGAAGGCCCTGAGCCGGGGGTCGTGCCGGGGAATCAAGAAGTGAGGTCCAATCGCGTGCCGTTGATCTGTGCCGCCGGTCGGTCGTAGAGGCCGCCGATGGCCGCGGCCAGGTCGTTGACGTCGGTGAAGCCGGGGAACCTGGCCTCGGGCCTGTCGGCCCGCATGGCGTCGTTGACCAGGGCCTTGACCACGAGGATGGTCGCCGCGCCGCCGGTGCCGGCGAGCGCGTCGGCCAGGGAGAGCGTCCACGCCTCCGCCGCGGCCTTGGCCGCCGCGTAGGCGGCGCCGCCCGCGGACGGGGACTGGGCCGCCTTGGCCGAGACGATCACGAAGCGGCCGTTCTCGCTGCGGCGCAGCAGCGGCTCGAAGGCCAGCGAGACGTGCTGGAGGGTGCGGATCAACAGGTCGTGCAGGAGGTTCCAGTCGTCGAGGCTGGTCTCGGCGAACGAGCCCGACCCGCGCCAGCCGCCCACCAGGTGCACCACGCCGTCGACGCGGCCGTGCTCGCGATCGATGCGGGCGGCCAGGTCCTGTACGGCGGCGCGGTCGAGCAGGTCGACGTCCTGCTTGTCGACGCCGATCACGGTGTGCCCAAGTTTCCGGAAATATCCGGAGACGGCCTGACCTGTCGGCCCGCCGGCCCCGGTAACCAGAATGATCATGCGCGGAGTCCCCTAGTCGATTCGACGACATCGGCCAGCTTACGGCGCAGCGCCTCGTAGAACATGCTCAGAGGGAACTCGTCCGGCAGCACCGCGTCCACCTTGGCCTTCTGCTCCTCCGGCAGCGCCTGGATCCCCTTGGCCCAGGTGGACGCGGGGTGCGCGGCCACGTACGTGCTGACCAGCTCGTACGCCGCCAGCCAGTGGGCCAGCTTGGACCTGTCGATGCTGTCGCGGTAGAGCTTCTCGACCTCACCGCGCAGGTCGGCCACGCCGTCGGCGACCCGCTCCCACTCGATCGTGAGCCGGTTGTCGGTCCACCGCACGACGTCGTTGCGGTGCAGGTAGGCGAACAGGAGCTGCCCGCCGAGCCCGTCGTAGTTCCGCACCCGCTCCCCGCTGATCGGGAACCTGAACAGCCGGTCGAACAGGATCGCGTGCTGCACGTACCGGGCGTGCGGCACCCCCCGCGCCTCCAGCTCGACGGCCTCGCAGAACGCCGTCAGGTCGCAGCGCAGCTCCTCCAGCGAGTACAGCCAGTACGGCATCCGCTGCTTGATCATGAACGGGTCGAACGGCAGGTCACCGTGGCTGTGCGTACGGTCGTGCACCAGGTCCCACAGCACGAACGTGTCCTGCGCGAGCCGCTGCGACTCCAGCAGCCGCTCGGCGTCCGGCGGCAGGTCGAGCTTGAGCGTCTCGGTGGCGGCCCTGGAGACCCGGCGGAACCGGGCGGCCTCGCGGTCGGCGAAGATGCCGCCCCAGGTGAACCGCGCGGGCGCCTGGCGCACGGCGACCGTCTCGGGGAACAGCACGGCCGAGTGCGTGTCGTAGCCGGAGGTGAAGTCCTCGAACGCGATCGGCACGAACATCGGGTTGTCGTAGCCGCCCGCCTCCAGCTCGGCGAGCCAGTCGGGCCAGATCGTCCGGATCCAGACGGCCTCGATGTTGCGGTCAGGGTTGCCGTTCTGGGTGTACATGGGGAAGACCACGACGTGCTCCAGGCCGTCCTGGCGCTGGGTGTCGGGATGGAACAGGTCGAGCGAGTCGAGGAAGTCGGGCACGCCGAGGCCCTGGGCGGCCCATTTGGCGAGGTCGTACTGGACGGCCTGGAGGTAGGCCGCGTCGTGCGGGAAGTGTCCGGAGATGTCGCTCACGCGGTCGGCGATCTCCGCGACCAGCGTCCCGGCCCGCTCCTTGGACTCCTCCGGCACGGAGCCGTCCTTGACCTGGAGCGGCCGCAACTCCTCCACGACCGCCTTGAGCCGCGCGAACGCCCGCGCCGTCGCCTCGTGACGCGCCCCGTTCCGCGACTCGGGGCCGGTGCGGGCGCCGGGGATCCTGGCGGCCCAGGTGATCACGTTGCCCCAGAGGGCGCGGTGGTCGTGGTCGTCGATCGAGTCGTCGCCGAACAGGTCGGAGTCGGCGAAGACGACCACGCGGCCCCGGCCGTGCCGGAGGGCGACGGCCAGCGGGGCGCCCGCCGGGTCGGCCGCCGCCGAGGTGCGGAACAACACGGTCGCCCCGTCCGCGACCAGGGTGCCCGAGCGGTAGAAGCAGGCCGTGTGCACCCCGGCGAGCAGGCCGGAGCCGGTGGAACGTTCCCCCAGCACCCAGGTGGCGACGCCCCGGTGGGCGTGCCCCGGGTCGCGTACGGTGGCGTGCTCGACGAACACCCCGAAGCGGGCGAGCAGCTCGTTGAGGTTGTTGCCGTACTTGTCCTGCTCCTCCTCGGCCAGGACCACGAGCCCGCCGCCGTCGGCGACGAACGAGGTGATCGCGTCCAGCTCGGCGGCGCCGAAGACTGGGCTGCCCTGCCCGGTGGTCCGCTCCCAGCGCTGCCCCGACGGGTGCGCGATCACCAGGACGTCCTGGCCGGCGAGCGTCTCGGGGTCGAGCGGGCCCGACGTGTGGACGGCGACCGTGTGCCCGAGGTGCCGCAGCAGCCTGGCCGCGCGGGCGTAGCTGTTGTCGTCGGGATGGGCCGGGTTGATGGCCTCCGCCAGCTCGCGCCTGACAGTCCAGGACTCGCTGTGCGCCTCGTCGAACAGCACTCGCGGGAACGATCGCATGGAATATCTCCTGTTTCTACCGCCTTCTGATGAAAAATATACACACGGTTGGGGTGTGGACCACCAAACCCTCCCGAGCCATGGGAAGCAGGTGAAGCGGCGTCGACGCGGGCGCGCGAGCCGGGCACACGTCAGTGCCGCGTCACGACACGTGAACGCTCTGCCTGATGCGGGTCTGGGCGGCGTCGTCGCAGGTGGTCTTGGCGCAGAAGTACATGACGAGCATGGTCTTGGGCTCGCGGTCGATGACGTAGCTCACGAAGCCGAGCCGGGCGCCGGAGCCGGGGTCGTGCAGGGAGCCGTCGAAGCGGGTGGCCGGGCTGTTGCCCGCCTGGTCGGGGACGGGCCTGCCGAGGTCCACCTCGCCGGGCAGCAGCGCCTCCATCTTGGCCTTCATCAGCTCGGAGGTGCCGTTGGCGTCGAGGGTGTCGGAGACCTGGACGTACACGCCGGAGGCGCTGCCGGGGTCGTCGGCGACGATCTCGGCGACCCGCGTCCAGTCGGCCCCCGGCCCGGCCACGAAGAGCTGTTCGAACTCGGGGGCGTGCGGGGAGGCCACGGCGAAGAGGTCCTGGTGGGTGCGGACCGTCCAGTCGCCCGGGTACTCGAACGTGAGCGGCGCGGCGGCGCTGGCCCGGTAGCGCGCCCAGGTGTCGCCGCGGTGGTCCATCACGATGTACGCCACCAGCGCGAGCGCCGCCGCGGCGGCCCCCAGCGTGGCGGCCACGATCGCGATCCGCCCCGGCCGCCGCCGAAGAGCGCCACCGGGTGGGCGCGACGGCGACTGCGCGGGCCGGGTGGGGTGCACGGGCTCCCCGACCGGTCCCGTGGTCGCCTGGGGCTGCTCCGGGGAGAAGGCGGCGGCCTGCCGCGGCACGGGGTTCCGCAGCGGGTACGGCCCCGAGTGCGGCCCGCCGATCACCTCGCGCAGCGCGGTCACGAACTCGGCGCAGGTCGCGTACCGCTGCTCGGGCGACTTGGCCAGGGCCCGCATCATGACGGCGTCCACCTGCGCGGGCAGTTCCGGCCTGACCTGCGACAGCGGTGTGGGCTGCTCGGCCAGGTGGGCCCACAGCAGCGCGATGTCGTTCTCGCGCTGGAACGGCAGCCGCGCCGACAGGGCCTCGTAGACCACGCAGGCCAGCGCGTACTGGTCGCAGCGGCCGTCGATGTGCTCCTTGTTGATCTGCTCGGGCGACATGTAGCGGGGAGTGCCGATGAACTGGTCGGTCTGCGTCAGCCCTGAGATCGAGGAGCGGTGCTTGGTGATGCCGAAGTCGGTCAGGTAGACGTGGTCGCCCGCCAGCAGGATGTTGGCCGGCTTGACGTCGCGGTGGATCAGGTCGTGCGCGTGCGCGGCGTCGAGCGCGGCGGCCACCTGGGCGAAGATCTGGTTGGCCTGGCCGAGGGGCAGCGGGCCCCGGTCGTAGATGAGCCGGCGCAGGTCGAGCCCGTCGACGTAGCGCATGGAGATGTACAGCACGCCGTCGGCGTCGGCGTTGGCCTCGTAGATGGGGATGATGTTGGGGTGCTCGATGCTGGCGACCGTCCTGGACTCCAGGATGAAGCGCTGCCTGAACCGGTCGTCGACGCTGAGCACCGGGTTGAGGATCTTCAGTGCCACCCGGCGGCTCAGCCTCGGGTCGAGTGCCAGGTAGACGACGGCCATGCCGCCCTTGCCGACGACGTCCTCGATGTAGTACCCGGCCACCTCCTGGCCGATGAGCGATCTTTCGTTCAATGGCATCACGTCTCGATGGAGTGGCCGCAGTAGCCGCAGAAGCGGTGCGCCGGTCCGAGTCTCATGCCGCACGAGGTGCAGTACTTGATCGCCGGGTCCGGTGCCGTCATCACCTGCTGTCGCTGCGGGACCATGGGGAACGACTGGGAGCGCCGTACGACGACCGTCTGGTCGGCCCCGTCGTCGAGCGGCGGGCCGGCCGCCGGCGGCTGTGGCGGTTCTGTCGGTCTTTCAGGAGTGCGGCGGCGCCACAGCAGATACGTCCCGCCCGCGGCGACGGCGAAAAGCACCACCGCCGCCACGACGAACGGCCACAGCGGCGTCGAGCGCTCCGGCGCGCTCACGAGCCGTCTGGTCCCCTGGTCCTCGGGGCCGCCGCGCTTGGCCAGTGAGGTCTTCAGCAGCGCGGCGGCCACCACGTTGCCCGGGTAGAGCTCGAGGACGCGCTGGAAGCCGGGCGCGGCCTCGGTGTAGTACTTGGTGTGGTAGCGGGTGAGCGCCGCCTCGAAGGCCGTGTCGATCGCGCCCCTGCGCGGCACCACCTTGGCGGCGGCCAGGAGGCCGGTGACCTCGCGGACCCCGATCATCCTGCCGTCCTTGCCACCGCCGACCAGCAGGCCGATGACGTGGCCGTCCTTGTCGCCGATCACGGGAGCGCCGGCTAGGCCCTTGTCGGCGAGGCCGCCGAGTTTGACCGGCTCGTCCACCTTCTTCTCGGGATCGGCGAACGGCCGGCCGCCCTCTCCTCCCGCGCCGCCCCTGCCCAGGTGGGCGATCTCGACCGTGTGCGTGACGTTCGGGCCGGGCCGGCCGAGGAAGCCGGCCACGTTGGTGGGCGCGCCCTCCTGCTCGGGCATCTTGTCGGCGAGCGGCGCGGTCGGCATGCCGACGCCGCCCGCCGCCGGGGTCACCGGCACCAGCACGGCGGGGCTGTCGGGGCCGGAGCCGGCCTTGATGCACTTGACCTTGAAGCCGTCGGGGCTGGCCGGTGACACGTTGGGGAAGGCCGTGATCTCTGTGGTGACCTCGACGATGCAGGTGGCGGTGTCGCTCTCGGGCGTGTAGCACTGCTGGAGGTGGCGGTCGAGCACGGCGTCGTCGAGCCGGTGCTTGGCGTAGTCGGCCGGGATGTCCACGTCGTGGTGCTCGGCGAAGATCTTGTTGGCGGCGTAGACGGCGACGTCGTCGGGGTTGATCGCCAGGCGCCTGAGCGTGACGATCGTGCCGTCGGGGCTGACGACGGTCCCCGTCCCCTGGCCGAACTTCAGGTCGTAGGACCGCTCCACATGCTTGAGCTCGCCGACGTGGTCGAGCAGGGTGATCTCCACGTGGGACACGGCCTCCAGCCGTACCACGGCCGGGCTCACCAGGTCGGTGATGCCGCTGGGGTGCTCGTGCGCCGCGACCGGCACGGCGGTGAGCGCGAGCGTCACCGCGATGCCGCCGATCAGAGCTGTCAGGCGCGCCATCTCCGCTCCAAACGCAAGGACTACGACCAGGGTCCCAAGCGCATGCCGTAAGTCAATAGACCACCTCATAGACAAGCGCTTGCTCGGGGGACTAACGTACCTGGATGGGCTACGTGATCGGCGTCGATGTCGGCGGCACCTTCACCGATGTGGTCCTTCGCGGCACGTCCGGCGAGACCTGCGCGGCCAAATGCCCGAGCACCCCCGACGACCCCATCGCGGGCATCCTGGCCGGCGTTACGCGCGCGCTCGGCGACCGGGACCCGGCGCAGGTCACGCGGGTGGTGCACGCCACGACGCTGGCGACCAACGCGGTGCTCGAACGCAGGGGCGCCCGCGTCGCGTACGTCACCACGCGGGGCTTCCGCGCGGCCGTCCCGCTCGGCCGCTACGCCCGGGTCGAGGAGGACCGCTACGACCTGCGCTTCACCCCGCCCCCTCCCCCGGTCTCCCCCGGCGACTGCTTCGAGGTGACGGAACGGGTGTCGGCGCGCGGGGAGGTGCTGACCCCGCTGGACGAGGAGTCCGTACGCCGCGTCGCGGCCGTGATCGCCGCCCGCGGCATCGAGTCGGCGGCCGTCTGCCTCCTGCACTCCTACGCCAACCCGGCCCACGAGCGGCGGGTCGCACAGCTCCTGCGCGAGACGGTGCCGAACGTGGTGGCGTCGTCGGAGATCTGGCCGGAGATCCGCGAGTACGAACGCGCCACGACCACGATCGTCTCCGCCTACGTCGGACCGCTGATGGCCTCGTACCTGTCGCGGCTGCGGGAGCGGCTGGCGGAGCTGGGGATCCGCGCGCCCGTCCACGTCATGGAGTCCGGCGGCGGCGTCATCTCCGCGGAGCTGGCCGCCCGGCGGGCGGTCGCCACCATCGAGTCGGGCCCGGCGGCCGGGGTGCTGGCGGCGGCGGGGGCCGGGTTCGCGGACGCGATCTCGTTCGACATGGGCGGCACGACCGCCAAGGCGTGCGTGGTGCGCGGCGGGCGGCCGGAGGTCACCCGCGAGTTCCACGTCGGGGGCAAGGGCAGCTTCGGCGGGCGGCGGGCGGGCACGGGCGTGCCCATCAAGACCCCGGCCATCGACCTGGCGGAGGTGGGCGCCGGCGGGGGCAGCGTGGCCTGGCTGGACCCGGCGGGCGCGCTGCGCGTGGGCCCGCGTTCGGCCGGGGCCGCGCCGGGGCCCGCCTGTTACGGGCTGGGCGGGTCCGAGCCGACCGTCACCGACGCGAACCTCGTGCTCGGCTACCTGTCGCCGGCCCTGTCGGCGGGTGCGATCCCGCTGTCCCCCGCGTCGGCAGGCAAGGCCCTGGACCGGCTGGCGGAGCCGCTCGGGGTGTCGCGGGAGCGGGCGGCGTACGCGGTGCACGAGATCGTGAGTGCCGCGATGGCCTCCGCCGTGCACGTGGTGACCGTGCAGCGCGGCATCGATCCGCGCGGCTTCACGCTGGTGGCGTTCGGCGGGGCGGGGCCGATGCACGCGGCGCGGGTGGCCGGGCGGTTCGGGATCGCGACGGTGGCGGTGCCCGCGTACTGCGGGGTGGCCTCGGCGCTGGGGCTGCTGTCGGGGGAGCTGTCGACCGACCGGGTGCTGTCGCGCCTGGACGCGCGGGACCCTGCGGCGATCTTCGACGCGCTGGCCGCGGAGGCGGCGGCCGACCTGGGGATCGCGCTCTCGGGGCCGGGCGTGCGGGTGTCGAGGGCGGTGGACGTCCGCTTCCAGGGGCAGTCGCACGACCTGACCGTGGAGTGGAGCCCCGACAGGGCGCGGCTGGAGTCGCGTTTCTTCCGCCGCTACGAGGAGGTCTACGGGATCGCGCAGCGGGGCCGGGTGGAGCTGGTGAGCTACCGCGTACGGGTGACCACGCCGGCCGGGGCCGACCCGCCCGCCCCCGAGGCGGGCCCTCCCGGCGGCCTGTCGGGGCCCGTCGGGGCGCGGCGGGCGTACTTCCCCGAGCGCGGCGGGTACGCGGAGGTGCCCGTGCACACCAGGGACACCCTGCGCCGGGCGGGCGGCCTCGACGGCCCCGCGATCGTCGAGGACGCGGAGTCCACGATCGTCGTGCCGCCAGGCTGGGCCGCCGTCCTCGCCCCCGATCTGGCCGTGCACCTCACCAGGGGAGGGCGCGCATGACCGACCCGCTGACCGCCGAGGTGCTCAGGAACGCGCTGGTCGTGGCCGCCGAGGAGGCCGGCATCGTGGTGGTGCGCTCGGCGTACTCGACGTTCATCGTCGAGGGCTCGGACGCCTCCGCCGCGCTCCTCGACGCCGACGGCCGGCTGATCGCGCACTCCATGGCCACCACGCTCATGAACAGCATGGCGCTCAAGGTCGCCCTCCCCGAGCTGCTGCGGGACCACCCGGCGGACACCATGCGCCCGGGCGACGTGTACGCGCTCAACGACGCCTACCGGGGCGGCGTCCACACCAACGACCTGCTCGTCTACCGGCCCGTCTTCACCGGCGGGACCCCGGCGTACTTCACCGCCACCATGATCCACGTCTCCGACCTGGGCGGGCTGTCGGCGGGCGGCATGGCCCCGCTGGCCACGGACATCTTCCTGGAGGGCCTCCAACTCCCCCCGGTGCGCCTGGCCACGCGCGACGGGCTCGAACCGGCCGTCGAGGCCATCCTCAGGGCGAACAGCCGCACCCCGGACAAGGTCATCGGCGACGTACGGGCGCTCGTGGCGGGCACCGCGGTGGCCGCCGCCCGGCTGGAGTCCCTGATCGCCGAGTACGGCGAGCGCGGCCTGGCCGACGGCGTCGCCGCCTACCTAGACCACACCGAGGCCAGGACCCGGGCGGCGCTGGCGGAGCTGCCCAGGGGCCGGTACGAGGCGGAGTACCCGATCGACGACGACGGGATCGAGCTGAGCCGGTCGCATCGCGTCCGCGTGGCCGTCACGCTCGGCGAGCGCGCGGTGCTCGACTTCGCCGGTACGGACCCGCAGGTCCCGGCGGCCGTCAACGCCTCCGCCTCGCAGTCGCTGGCCGCCGCCGTCTTCGCGATCCGCTGCTTCCTCGACCCCGCCATCCCCATGAACGAGGGCTGCCTGCGCGCCGTCGACGTGCGCCTGCCGGAGGGCTCCCTGCTCAACGCCCGCTCCCCGTACCCGTGCGGCGGCCGATACGTCCCCATCTATGCCGCCATGGAGGCCGTCTTCCAAGCCCTGTCGGACGCGGTGCCCGAACGGGCCATCGCCGCCAGCGGGATCCTGCAGCCCTTCTCGATCGCGGCGGTGGGTGCGCCGTACTGGATCCACCTGTCGTACGACTTCGGCGGCGTGGGCGCGCGCCGGGGCCTCGACGGGCCGGACGCGACGGGCGTGCACTTCGGGATCGGCCGGAACTCGGTGCCGCAGGCCGAGCCGGTGGAGAGCCGCTGCCCGCTGATCGTGGAGTCGATCGAGACGATCCCCGACTCGGGCGGGCCGGGCCGTCACCGTGGCGGGCTGGGGTCGCGGACGGTGTACCGGTTCCTGGCGGACTGCCACGTCACCACCAGGGGCGACCGGCTGCGGCTGGCCCCTCCGGGGCGCGAGGGCGGCCTGCCGGGGCGGCTGGGCGGCTTCTACCGGCGGCGCCTGGACGGGACGGCGGAGCGGCTGGCGTCCAAGGTGAACAACGTGCGGTTCGCGGCCGGGGAGGCGTTCATCGTGGAGACGACGGGCGGCGGCGGCCTCGGGCCTCCGGGGGAACGGGCGCGGGACGCGGTGCTGGCGGACCTCGACGCCGGGCGCGTCTCGGCGCGAGGCGCAGCCCGCGACTACGGACTCAGTAGCCGATCAGGTCGGCCGGATCGAAGCTGACTGGGTAGGGCTTCGAGATGACGGCCGTAGTGCCGGGCTTGTGTGGGACCGGCCCTCGATAGGACTCCCCGTCGAGTTCGTAGACGTAGACCGTCGGTCCCTCGTCGAGTTCTACCCGCCAGTACAAGGGAATGCCCGCTTCGGCGTATGCCGCCACTTTGGTCGCCCGGTCGCGGGTCCTGGTGCTTGGGCTGACGACCTCCACGGCGAGCAGCACGTCGTCGGGCGCGAGCATGAGCCGCACCGACTTGGCCCGCTCTATGGGCACCACGACGAGGTCTGGAATGAAGAGGTCCTTGTCGGACGCGCGAAGGTTGACCGTCGTGAACACCCGCATCTGCGACGGCGCAGCTCGCTGGAGAATCGTGTGCAGCAGGTAGATCACGTCCTGGTGCCGGAGGGAAGGGGCAGGGCTCACTAGCAGGCTCCCGTTGAAGAGCTCGTAACGGTTCCCGTCGTCGGGAAACTTGAGCAGGTCGTCGACAGTGAACGGCGGCGCACCGGGGAGAACCGTGCGCCTCGTGGTCGGCTCTTCAGCGGCCGTGCCGGTCTTCGGTTCGATCGTCGCCATTGCGGTCACCCACTCAGTATCGGGAGTCACGCCTTCGCCCACATGCTACTTCCCCAAATTCCCTCACTTTAAGTGACGAGGCCGCCACGCCTCGGCTCCCCGGCGCACCGCCACGTGGACGGCTCGCGCGATCCGGGCGCCCCACTCCGAGCGGGGCCCGCCGAACACCTCGCGCGCTCCCTCGGCGGGCGCGGCCACGCAGACCGCGTCGGACGCCGTGCCCGTGCCCGCGAACCCGGCCTCGATCATGGCCTGGGACTTCGCCTCGGTGACCGTCATCACGGTGTTCACCAGCGCCGCGTCCGTCATGGCGACCGGTACGACGACCACGATGTTGATCGTCCCGACCCGGATGGGGGCCAGCTCCGGGTCCTCGTACCCCTCCGGTACGGCCGCCCAGGTCGGCACCCGCAGCCCCACGGTGGCCACGGCCTCGACGCCGCCGTCCGTGGCGCGTACGTAGCGGTCGACGGAGGCGGCGGTCATCATCCCGACCCCGTCACCCCGCGCGGGCCCGAGCGACACCAGGTGATCGACCGGGTCCATGCGCGTGTACCCGGCCACCACCTGGGCGTTCAGCACCCACTCCCGCGCGCCGATCCCGCCGCCCAGCAGGGCCGAGGAGATCATCCGCCACCCCGGCCCGAACTCCCACAGCAGCGACCCGAGCCGAGCCCCCTCCTCCACCCGGTACGTGAGCTTCACGGCCCTCCCCTGACCAGGTGCACGACCGGCCGGCCGTCGGGACCTGGCTCGATCTTCACGTGCGCCTCGAAGTGCCGCCCGACCAGGTCCTCGGTCAGCACCTGGGCGGGCTCGCCCGACGCGGCGGCCCGCCCGCCGGCCAGCAGCAGGAGCGAGTCGGCGTAAAGACCGGCCACGGTGAGGTCGTGCAGGGTGGTGACGACGGTGAGCCCGTCGGCCCGCCGCAGGCGGTCCACCAGCTCCAGCACCTGCTGCTGGTGACCGAGGTCGAGCGCGGTGGTGGGCTCGTCCAGCAGCAGCACGGGGGCCTCCTGGGCGAGCGCCCTGGCCAGCACCACCCGCTGGCGCTCCCCGCCGGACAGCTCGCCGACGCGCCGCATGGCCAGCGCCGTCAGGTCCAGCCGATCCAGTACGGACTCCGTCACCGCCCGGTCGTGCCCGCTCTCGCGCCCCAGGTAGGGGATGTACGGGGTCCGTCCGAGCAGCGCGTAGTCGTAGACCGTCAGGTCGGGCGGCAGGGCGGGCGTCTGGGGCGCGTACGCGACGAGCCTGGCCCGCTCGCGCGGCTTGAGCGTGGCGGCCGGCCGGGAGTCGAGCACGACCTCCCCCCGGTGCGCGACCAGCCCCATGACGGCCTTGAGCAGCGTGGACTTGCCGGCCCCGTTGGGCCCGATGACGGCCGTCCACTCGCCGCGCCGCACCCGCACGTCGACGCCGGTGAGCACCTCGCGCTCCCCGAGCCGCACCGACAGGCCGCGCACGCCGATCACGTGACCACCCGCCTGGTCATGCGCAGGACGGCCACGAAGAACGGCGCCCCCACGAACATGGTCACCACCCCGATCGGCAGCTCGGCCGGCGCGATCACGGTACGGGCCACGAGGTCGGCCAGCACCAGGAACGCCGCCCCGCCGAGCAGCGACAGCGGCAGCACGGCCCGGTAGGAGCCGCCCACCAGCCGCCGCACGACGTGCGGGATGACGATGCCCACGAACCCGATCAGCCCGCTCACCGCCACGGCCGCCGCGGTGGCCAGGGAGGCGGCAGCCAGCACGGTGAAGCGCACCCGTGCCGCCCGCACCCCCAGGCCGGCGGCCTCCTCGTCGCCCACGGACAGCACGTCCAGCATGCGCCCGTGCAGCAGGAGCAGCACCGCGGAGACGGCCGCGTACGGCAGGACCAGCAGGAGCTGGTCCCACCCGCCGCCGACGTCGCCGAGGATCCACGAGTAGATGCGCTGCAGCTCCTCGACCTTGAACTGCTGGATGAACGTCTGGATCGCGGTCAGGAACGACGTGACCGCCACCCCGGCCAGCACCAGCGTGGCCGTGCCGCCCGCGCGCCCGGCCGTGTTGCCCAGCGTGTACGCCAGGAACACCCCGCCCACGGCCCCCAGGAACGCGGCCACCGGGATGCTCCCCGCCACCGACGGCAGCAGCACGATGGCCCCGGTCGCCGCCAGCCCGGCCCCCGCCGCCGCACCCAGCAGGTACGGGTCGGCCAGCGGGTTGCGGAAGACGCCCTGGTACCCGGCCCCCGCGACGGCCAGCAGCCCGCCCACCACGGCGGCGACCAGCACCCTGGGCAGCCGCAGCTCGAACAGCAGCCCCTGCTCCACGGGTGTCAGGCCGGAGTCGACGCGCGTGAACGGCAGCCAGTCGGCCACCTGGAGCACGACCTGCCACGGCGAGATGTCGGCGGCCCCGTCGAGCAGCCCGGCGATCATGGAGACGGCCAGCACGCCCAGGGCGCACACCACCCACACGGGTCTGGCCCTGGACGGGCCGGCCTGGCTCACCACGTCAGCTCGCGCCCGCCTTGGCCACCGCCGCGCCGATGGTCTCGGCGAGCTGGACGACGCGCGGCCCCCACCGGGAGGCGATGTCGTCGTCCAGCTCGATCACCCGGTCGTTCTTGATGGCCGACAGGCTGCCCCACCCGGGCCGCGCGGCCAGGGTCCCCTTGTTCTGCGCGCAGCACTTGACGTCGGCCAGGAAGATCAGGTCGGGGTCGGCCTGGGCCACGAACTCGGCCGACAGCTTCGGGTAGCCGCCCGCCGGGTCGGGGGCCTTGTCGGCGATGTTGGTCAGGCCGAACAGGCCGTAGATCTGGCCGATGAACGTCTGGGACGTGGCGGCGTACGGCGTCTGGTCGAGCTCGTGGTAGAAGGTGAGCCCGCGGTCCTTGGGGGCCTCGGCGGCGAGCTTGTCCAGGGCCGTCTTCATGCCGACGACGACCTCGTCGGCCTTGGCCTGGTTGCCGGTGGCGGCGCCCAGCTCGGAGATCTCCTCGTACGCGTCGTCCAGCTTGGTCGCGGCCGGCTGGACCAGGACGGGCACGTTGACCTTGCCCAGCTCGGCGACCACCTTGTCGAGGTCGTCGGAGACGATCACCAGGTCGGGCTGGTGGGCGACGATGGCCTCGACGTTGGGCTTGAAGCCGGACAGGTCGGTCTTGGGGGCCTCCGGCGGGAAGTTCGACCGGTCGTCCACGGCGACGACCTGGGGGCCGGCGCCGATCGCGAACAACGTCTCGGTGTGGGTGGCCGACAGCGAGACGATCCGCTCCGGCTTCTTGGCGATGGTGACCTGGCCGTTCCCGGCCTCGACGGTGACAGGGAAGTCACCGGTGGCGGCGGTCGCCCCAGTGGTGGCGGGCGCGGTAGGGGGCGCGGTGGCGGGCGGGGAGGCTGTGGTGCCGGTCTGGCCGCAACCGGCCAGGACGAGCGTTCCCAGCAGCGCGCCCGCGAAGGCCATACGTACGGGCCTCACGAGAAGTCCTTTCACACTGTTCGGAACCGAGAGACCCGCATCTGTGCGACGGATCACCCTTTTCCACGAGGGTTGATGACGTCAGCGCGGAGGCAGGCGACCTGGCTATGACAGTTGCGGGACAGCGCCGGACTCGCACCGGACTTCGCTGCGCTCTGCGCGTGAGTAAATCGAAGGTTATCAATGCGTCATGGGCCGCCCTCGTCAAGGGGCGAGTTGGGCCTCCGCCTCGGCGATGATCCGCTGGAGTCTGAGCCCGTGGGCCGCGTCGAGGGGGTGGCCGCCCTCGCGTACGGTCCTGGCGAACTCGGCCACGACCGTGTCGAGGGGGTCGTCCTCGAAGGCGGGCAGGACGGCGTTGCCGTCGCGGCCGTACACCGCGATCGTGGCCGGGGGCAGGTCGCCGGCGGCGGCCATGCACAGCGACGCCTCGCTGACGGCACCGCCTTCGTGGTCCAGCAGCAGTCCGGTCCAGCCGAGCGGGTTGCCGTGCGCGCGTACGCCGGTCACCGGGCCGAGCGCGGCGTCGAGCAGGTCGATCACGTGCGGGCCGACGTCGAGCAGCGCGCCGCGTTCGAGCCGCCAGGGGGTGGCGAAGGGGTGGTCGCCGAGGAGGACGCCGGAGATGTTCGCGGCGTGGCCGCCGAACGGCCGGATCTCGGCGCAGCGGGCGAGGAAGGCCCTGGTCTGGGCGGCGTAGCGCAGGGTCAGCACCATCTGGGACGGCACACCGGCCGCCGCCACGGCCTCGGCCACCCGCTCGGCGTTCGCGACGGAGTCGGCGAGGGGCTTCTCCAGCAGCAGCGCCTTGCCCGCGCGGGCGGCCAGGACGGCGTACTCGGCCTGGACGGCGGGCGGGACGCAGAACGCCACGGCCTCGCAGTGGTCGAACAGCTCCTCGATCCTGGAGTAGACGGGGGCGCCGAGCAGCTCCGCGCTCTCCGGCCGCCGGGCCCAGACGCCGGCCAGCCGCGTGTGCGGGCCCTTGGCCAGCATCGGCCCGTGTGCCATCCGCGCCCAGGGGCCCGCCCCGACCAGCCCGACCGCCACCGGCTCCATGTGTCCTCCTCCTCGGTACGACGCTGAGGCCACCTTATGCCGGAAGAATGCCGGAAGATCCACCTAAGGTCTGGTTTGTCGCTACTCCTCCCGTCGAAATCGCGCGGACAGGGACGCCGATCAGCGCCCGCTCACCACTCGACCTCCAGCGCCGCCAGGCCCCGGCCCACGATCGACCTGCGGTACGCGACGGCCCGGCCGGGCACCAGCCGCAGCCGTGGCAGCCGCCGCCCGAGCACCTCCAGCGCGGTACGCAGTTGCAGCCGCCCGAGCGCCGCCCCGACGCAGAAGTGGATGCCGTACCCGAAGACCAGGTGCTCGGCGGCGTTCGGCCGGTCGATGACGAACCGGTCGGGGTCGGGGAAGACGCTCTCGTCGTGCCCGGCCGAGTCGGTCGACAGCAGGACGAGCGCCCCGGCCGGGATCGTCACGCCGTGCAGGGTGACGTCGGCGGTCGCGTACCGGAAGGAGCCCAGCGACGCGCCGTCGATGCGCATGCACTCCTCGGAGGCGTTCGCGACCAGCCCGGACGGCACCGGCCAGGCGTCCTCCGCGAGCAGCCGCAGGACGGTGTTGCCGAGCTGGTTGGGCACGGTGTCGTTGCCACCGAGCAGGATGGTGGAGATCAGCTCCACGACCTCCCTGTGGGTCAGCTCGTCGCCGATGAGGGAGGTCATCAGCGAGGTGAAGTCGTCCCTGGGGTCCTTGGCGCGGGCGGCGACCAGGCGGTCCACGTAGTCGAGGTAGGCGAGGAAGCTGTCGGCCAGCTCCAGTTGCCTACGCGGCGGCTGCGGCGACAGGAAGAGCTGGAACCAGTCCTTGACGTGCGACTGGACGAACGCCTCGTCCGCCTCCGGGACGCCGATGAAGCGGGCGGTGAGCTTGACCGAGGGCTCGTGGCCGAGGTCGGCGACGAAGTCGGCGTGCCCGCGCGGGGCGATCCGGTCGAGGAGGTCCTCGTTGAGCCGCCGGAACTCCCGCTCCAACGCGGCCACCGCGCGCGGCGTGAACGCCCTCGACACCGACCTGCGCAGGCGGGTGTGGTCGGGCGGGTCGACGTTGGCCACGAAACTGGACAGGAACGAGCCGTGCTCCCCCAGCTTCTCCCGCGTCTCGCCGGTCAGGCTCCGCGAGATCGTCAGCGAGCCCTTGGAGGAGAAGCGCCGGGCATCACCGTACGCGGCCCGCACGTCGGCGTGGCGGCTCAGCACGTACGCGCCCAGGTGCTCGCTCCTGAACACCGGCGCCCGCGCGCGCAGCCCGGCCAGGAACGCGTACGGGGCGGCCACGTGCCAGTCCGAGCCGACGTCGAAGTCCTCGGTCATGCGAAGATCCTCCGTGGGTTGCCGACGAGCATCTGGTGGATCTGGTCCTCGGTGACGCCCCGCCCGCGCAGCGCGGGCAGCACGTCGCGGGAGATGTGCAGGAGGTGGTAATCGGGGTGGCGCCGCCGTACGACGTCGGCGTCGAAGCGGTCGTTGAAGCAGTACGAGTCGTGACCGAGCACCATCCGCCCCGCGTGGCCGCGCTCGCACATCTCCGCCACCACCGCCACCCGCCGCTCGAACGGGCTGATCGAGTCGATGCCGAACCGGTCCATGCCCAGGTACGAGCCGTTCGCGACCAGCTCCTCCAGGTAGGCCACGTCGGTGGAGTCGCCCGCGTGCCCGATGACCACCCGGCTCAGGTCCACGCCGAGCGAGGCGAGCAGCTTCTGCTGGTCGAGGCCGCCCCTGGAGGCGCTGTGGGAGTGCGTGGTGATGGGCGCCCCGGTCGCCAGATGGGCCTCGGCGACCGCGCGGAACACCCGTTCGCAGCCCTTGGTCAGGCCCAGGTGGTCGGAGGCGCACTTCAGCATGGCCGCCTTGACCCCGGTGCGCCCGATGCCCTCGGTGAGGTCGCGGACGAAGAACTCGGCCAGCCGGTCCGGCCCTCCGAACAGCGACCCCGGCCCCCGGTTGGCGAAGTACGGCGGCAGCGCGTCGTAGGTGTAGAGCCCGGTGGCGGCCACGATGTTCACGGAGGTCAGCTCGGCCACCCGCTGGACGGCGGGGACGTACCGGCCCAGGCCCACCACGGTGAGGTCCACGATCGTGTCGACGCCCGCGCCCTTGAGCGCGTCGAGCTTGGCGGCCGCCTCGCGGGCCCGCCGCTCCTCGTCCCACCCTTCCGGGAGGTCCGGCCAGTTCCACAGGATCTCCGGGCTCAGCCCGAAGACGTGCTCGTGCATGAGCGTCGCCCCGAGGTCGGCCACCGGGCCCTTCACGGTCTCGGGCACGGGAACCTCTCGTGCTCGAACGGCTGGTTGACGCGCAGTCCGAGCCCGTCGGTCTGGCGGTAGGGCAGGCCGGTGTAGAGGGCGTCGGCGTCGAAGTACGTGACGGCGAACGACAGGCGCGGGCGGTCGCGCCGGTTGGCGGGGGCGCCGTGCACGGTCAGGGCGTGGTGCACGGTCGCGTCCCCTGCCTGGAGGTCGAGCGGCGGCGACAGCGCCAACTCCTCGATCCAGGGGTGCTGGCTGAGCTGGTCGTCGCCGGGGCGGGTGAAGCTGCGGCCGAGCACCCCGTGCCGGTGCGAGCCGTCGTAGAAGCGCAGCGACCCCATGTCGGCGGGCACGTCGGCCAGGGCCAGCCAGACGGTGAGCATGCCCGAGCGGTCCATCGGCATCCAGGGGAAGTCCTGGTGGAACTCGGTGGCGCCGTGCTCCCCCGCCTCCTTGACCAGCAGGTTGGTGACCTGCACGCGGACGGCGCGGACGCCCAGCAGCCGGACGGCGGTGCGGCCCATGGCGGGGCTCGTGGCCAGCGCGCCGAACGCCTCGTCGACCGCCCCGACGTCCCTGGACTGCCCGAACGCCTGGTCGATCGGGCCGCCGCCGCCGGAGCGGGCCCGCAGGTGGCCCATGGCCCGCTCGCGCAGCCCGGCGGCGGCGCCGGGGTCGATGAGGCGGCCCAGCAGGACCCAGCCGTGCTCGGCGAAGAACGCCGCCTCGTCGCCGGTCGCCTCGCGCGCCTGGATCTCCATGTGCCACAGTCTGACACTTGAGCAAGCGCTTGGTAAGACCTCGATGAGTGACTACGATCTCAACCGAGCACGTGGTCTGGAGGTGTGCCGTGCGGCGGTTCAGGTTCGGGGCGGTGGTACGCGAGGCCGAGTCCGGCAAGGCGTGGGCCGAGAAGGCCAGGCGGCTGGAGGCGGCCGGGTTCGACGTGCTCGTGGTGCCCGACCACCTCGTCGGGGCCAGGTTCGCGCCCGTCGCCGCGCTGACGGCCGCCGCCTGCGCGACCGACCGGCTGCGCGTGGGCACGCTGGTGTTCGCCAACGACTTCCGGCACCCTGCCGTGCTGGCCAAGGAGTGCGCCACGCTCGACCTGCTCTCGGGCGGGCGTCTGGAGGTCGGGATCGGGACCGGGTGGCTGGCGGGCGACTACGCCGGCGCCGGGCTGGCGCTGGAGCCTCCGGGTACGCGGGTCGGCCGGTTGCGGGAGGCCCTGGCCGTGCTCAAGGGGCTCTGGGGCGAGGGCGCGTTCGGCTTCGCGGGCGAGCACTACCGGATCTCGGGCCTCGACCAGCGTCCCAAGCCCGTGCAGCGCCCGCACCCGCCGCTGGTGCTGGGCGCGGGCGGGGCGCGCATGCTGCGGCTGGCGGCCGAGGAGGCCGACGTCGTCAACCTCGGGCTGCGGGTGCGGCCCGACGGGAGCGGCCCCGACCTGCGCGACGGCGGGCTGAACGCCTGGCTGGCCAAGCTGGACACCGTACGGGCGGCGGCCGGTGACCGCTATCCCCGGCTGGAGCTGGGCACCAGCGTGCTGCAGGTGGGCGAGCGGAAGGCGGAGGAGTCGTGGAGCGCGGCCGACAGCGCGGCGCTGGAGGAGACGCCACAGGTCCTCCTCGGTACGCGGCACGACATCGCCGACAAGCTCCGCCACTGGCGGGACACCCATGATGTTTCCTATTTCGTCCTTCATCACGAACGCGACCTGGCCGCCTTCGAACCCGTCGTCGAGGACCTGGCGACCTGACCGCAGGCCGACCGCGGCCGTGCCCGATGATGGGTCCCATGAACGAGATGCTGCTGCTCCGGCACGGCGAGACCGAGTGGAGCAAGGCGGGCAGGCACACCGGGCGTACCGACCTGCCCTTGACGGAGTACGGCGAAGAGCAGGCAAGGGCGCTGGCGCCGCTGGTCAAGGAGCCGTTCGAGCTGGCGCTGGTGTCGCCCGCCCGGCGCGCCCGGCGTACGGCCGAGCTGGCGGGACTGACCGGCTACGAGGTGGACCCCGACCTGTGGGAGTGGGACTACGGCGGCTACGAGGGCATCACCACGCCGCAGATCCGCGAGCGGCGGCCCGGCTGGTACCTGTGGCGCGACGGCGTGATCCCCGGCGACGCCGAGCATCCCGGCGAGAGCGCCTCCGAGGTGGCGGTGCGCGCCGACCGGGTGATCGAGCGGGCGCGGCGGGTGGACGGACGGGTGGTGCTGGTGGCCCACGGGCACTTCCTGCGCGTGCTGGCGGCCCGCTGGCTGGGGCTGGCGCCGGAGGAGGGGCGGATGCTCAGGCTGGACACGGGCACGTATTCGCGGCTCGGCTTCGAGCACGCCGAGCCCGTCCTCCTGACCTGGAACGCCCCCGCCGGCTGAGCGCCCATGGACCGCCTCGGGGAGGTGTGCCCGTCAGCCGACCTCGGCGCGTAAGGCGGACTCGTGCAGGGCCCGGCTCACCAGCCAGCCGCGCAGCGACCCCAGGCCGGGATCGTACGACTGGGGCCGCTCCCAGAGCGCGACGAACACGTTCTGGGTGATCTCCGCCGCGTGCACGTGGTTGCCGGTGACCTTCACCGCGACCCCGTACACGGACGATCCGTGCTGGTCGTAGGCGTCGACCAGGGCGTCGAGGTCGCCGGCCGTCAGCCGGGCGCACAGGTCCATGTCGCTCATCAGTCGCATCCCAGCGTCGCTGCGGCGTGGATCAGGTCGCGGGCGAGCGTGGGGTCGCCCTCGGCGGCGTACGGGAAGAAGCCGGGCGGCCACCGGCCGGCCAGCAGCCGGCAGAAGTCCACCACGTCCGCCGAGATCAGCACGCCGACGTGGTCGGAGGCCGGGGAGAGCGGGATCGTCCAGGTGCCGCCGCCCGGGCCGGTCAGCACGATGGTGGCCGAGACGTCGCGGCGCGGCCCTCTCATCGCGCGCGGCAGCAGCGCGAGCCCGAACTCGGCGATCAGGTGCGTGTGCTCGGGGCGGGGCGCGGCCTTGGAGCGGTCGGTGGCGGCCCTGATGTCGTCGGCGTGCGTCCAGGTCTCGAACGTGCGCTGGACCATGGCCTGGCGCAGCGGCGCGCGGGCCGGTCGCGCCCCGGCCAGCGCCACCTCCACGCCCAGCAGCACCTCGCTGCCGCCCGACACCCGCTCCAGCAGCGCCCCCGCCTGCTCGCGCCAGCGCCGGCGCGGCGGCGCCCCTCTCAGGCCGGGCACGCCCAGGAACCCGGCCACGGTGGCGTCGTTGGCCGCCAGGTGCTCGACCAGGCCCTTGACCGTGCCGTGCCCGGCGATCGGCGCCGCCCACTGTGGCCCGCTCAGCTCGGCGAGCAGATCGTCCATGAGCGCGACCTGCTCGGCGTACGGGACCGCCACGAGCGTCACCGCGATCACGGCCGGGGGGCGGCGGCGTCGTGCCTGGGAGAGCACGGCCTCGCGCAGCGCGGGCGGGGGCGCGATCGCGGCGCCGGGCTCGTCGAGCAGCGCGATCGCCGCACCGCAGTCGGGGCACGAGGCGACGTGGTCGTCTGGGCTCCGCCCGTCGTAGAGGGATGAGTCCGTCATGGCCACCTCCGCAGCCGACGCTAACCCGGCCTGCCGCCCGGTGCCAGGCGGCAGCCGGGGAACGGTGCCAGCAGCGTCTCACGCCAGGGGCCTTCGAGATAGTCGCGGGCCCGTTTCCCCCAGTCGAGCAGCCGGGGATCGGGCGTCGTCTCGTCGTCGAGGCCCAGCGCGGCGTCACGGGCGCGCTGGGTGGCCAGGTGGTCGTCGAGGGAGACGGCCCAGAGGGTGACCGCCTCGGTGTCGCAGAACAGCACCTCGTACAGGCCGGCGAGGGTGTGGCCGTGCTCGGCCAGCAGGGGCGCGCGCTCGGTGCGTACGGCGTGCAGGTAGTCGAGGGCGGCGCCGGGGCGTACGCGGGCGTTCTCGAAGAGGTAGAGCTCGGCGGCGGGCGCCCGGGCGAGGGGCGGGCAGCCGGGCGCGGCCCCGAGCGGCCGGGAGAAGGCGGAGAAGCGCAGGTCGTCGATGTCCGACAGGAACAGGCGCCGGTCGACGCCCTGGTAGATCTCCATCATCTGCCGCCAGCCGCCGTCCCAGCCGCCGTGGCAGTCCCACAGGGTGACGGCCTTGAACTGCGGATGGCCGGTGATGCCGACCGCGTAGAAGGCGCCCACGAGGTCGATCTCGCGGGAGCGGACGGACATGCCGGAGGTCAGCTCGGGGGCGGTGCGGGACTCGTCCTCGCGCTTGTAGCGGGTCAGCCAGGTGAGGTACTCCAGGGGGCGCCCGGAGTTCATCGGCCGGAAGTCGACCTCCTCGATCAGGTGGATCGCGCGCCGCACCACGCCTCCTCTACCAAGCGGTTGCTTGGCCCGAGGATAGCGATCAGGTGGACGCTTGGGAAGGCTGGGGCCCCCGTCCGGTGAGCCACTCCAGGACCCTGCGGTGTCCCGAGGCGGCGTCTTCGAAGTGGCCCCAGTGCCAGTAGCGCGGCTGGTCACGCAGGCCGGTCACCCAGGTCCGGTAGGAGACGGCGGCCCCCGTGGCGGTGGGGGCCACTCCATATGTGCGGATCACGACCTTGCCGCCCGGCGCGAACAGCACGTCGTCGGCGATCGGATACAGGGTCATCTGGTCGAGCATGTCCCGATACTCACCGGACGACGAGGCGGGCCGGTTACGCCTCCGGCGCGCCCCCGTTAAGCGGGCGCGCCGGAGGTAAACACGCTGTTACACGAGCAGGCCGTCGAACTCTCCGTCCTTCACCCCGAGCACCAGGGCCCGGATCTCGTCGCGGGTATAGATGAGGGCAGGGCCGTCGGGGAAGCGCGAGTTGCGTACCGCGATGCCCCCGTCGGGGAGCTTCGCGAGCTCGACGCAGTTGCCCTGCGAGTTGCTGTAGCGGCTCTTGCGCCAGGCGACCTGGGTCAGGTTCGCCGCCGGCATGCCGTTGTAGGTCTGGTTCATCTACATCTTTCTGAGAAGACCGCCGATGAGCTCGACGGTGCCCCCTGGCGTGGTGCTCTCCACGCACAACTGCTCCATGGCCGTGAGGTACGGGTCGATGTCCTCACGCTTGTCCAGGTACAGGGCACCCCAGAGCTGCTCGACGTAGACAACGTCCGACAAATCGGACTCGGGAAACCGTAAGATGCTGAACGCGCCACCTTCAGCGGCGTGCTTGCCGAATCTGAAGGGCATCACCTGAATGGTGATGTTGGGAAGGGCGGCGACCTCCAGCAGATGCTGGAGCTGCTCGGACATGACCTCTCGCCCGCCTATGGTCCGCCTGAGCGCTGCCTCGTCGATGACGGCCCACAGGCGGGGTCCGTCTTTCTGGGTGAAGCGCTCCTGGCGCTGCATGCGCATGTGCACGCGCCGTTCGATTCTGTCGGGACCCGCGTCGGCGTTGCCGAGCTTGAAGACCGCCCGCGCGTACGAGGCCGTCTGCAGCAGGCCGGGCACGAACTGCACCTCGTAGGTGCGGATCACGCTGGTGGCCTCCTCCAGACCGATGTACGTGGAGAACCATGTCGGCAGCTCGGCCGAGTATTTGTGCCACCACCCGGGGGTGTTGGCCTCGCGCACCATCTCCAGCAGGGCACGGCGTTCGGCATCGTCGACGACGCCGTACAGGGTGAGCAGGTCTTCCACGTCACGTGTCTTGAAGCCCACGCGGCCGAGCTCCATGCGGCTGATCTTGGACTCGGACGCCCGGATGTGGAATCCGGCCTGTGCCCGGTCGAGGTCGCTGGCTTCGCGGAGGCGCCGCAGGCTCGCCCCCAGCATGATGCGCCGAACGGTCGAACCGGTACCGGGCGGATCAATGGACACGTGCTGCTCCTTGGTCGTTTCCTTGCCACAAGTGTGTCACTTCACGGCCGAAAGATCATGGGCCGCGGACAAGATCCCCTTTCCCCCATATTGACCATTTGAGGAAACCGTAGCGTGTGCACGAGTTGTCTGCACGTGCATTCGCTCTTGCACCTGCACGAGAGTTTGGCGCAGAATGATCTACGTGCAACCCACCACGGCGCACGGCGAGTGGACCACGTTCGACTGGTGGCCCCCGGTCGGATGGTGGCCGGAGGCGGCCCACGATCTGCTGGTCCCGGGGCCGTCCGCGAGTGCCACGTTCGTGCTACCGCCCGCCGCCACCTCGGTCCACGCGGCCCGCAGCTTCACGGCGGGGGCGTTGACCGGCTGGGGCCTCGGCGAACTGGCCGAGAACATGGAGCTGGTGGTCTCCGAGCTGGCCACGAACGCGCTGCGCCACGGCCTCTGCCTCGACGACCCGCGCCGCCAGCACGCGGTCCACATGTCACTCGTACGCCGGGGCCCCCTCGTCACCAGCGCCTTCACCGATCCCGGATCCTCGGTGCCGGTGCTGCGCTACCCCGGCCCGCTCGACGCCGGCGGTCTCGGGCTGCACATCGTCGAATCGCTCAGCCTCCGTTGGGGCTGGTCCGCGCTCGCGCCCCAGGGAAAGATCGTCTGGGCAGTCCTCTCCTGACCGGGCGTGATCTGCATTACCGTGGATGGTCATGGCTCACGGAGAGTCCCGCGCGCGACCCCATGAGAGTGCTGACCGATGGAAGATCACCTGCTCGGCTGGCTGCGAACACTGGACGAGGACCGGCTGGGCCGCGTCCTCGCCAACCGACCCGACGCGATCGCCGCTCCCTGGCCCAGGCGGCTCGACACCCTGGCCCAGCGGCTCGGCAACGGCTTCGCCGTGATGGAGACCCTGCGCGGCCTGCCGCTGCCCTGCCTGCAGCTCGCCGAGGCGGCCCTGGCCATGACCCGCCCCACCGCCGAGTCGCTGGCGCGCTTCCTCGACGTGCCTCCCGGCGACGTGACCCCCTGGCTCGACCACCTCTACGAGCACGCGCTGGCCTGGCCCGGCGACGACGGCGTCATCCACCTCGCCGAGGGCGTGACGCGCTACTGGAACGCCCCGCTGAGCCTGGGCGAGCCGCTCGAGCACTACCTCAACTCCTGGTCCATCAGCAACGACGCGCTGCACGCCCTCTCCCGCGCACTCGGGCTGCCCGTGCACGGCAACAAGCGCCGCATGATCGCCCGCGTCATCGAGACCCTGGGCGACGCCGAGCGACTCAAGGCGCTCATGCGCAACGCCCCCGCCGGCACCGTGCCCCTGCTCGACCGCTTCGCCTGGGACGGCCCCACGCTCGACGTCGACGGCGGCCGGTTCGTCACCCCGGGCACGCCCGAGAAGTGGTGCGCCGACCACGGCCTGCTCTTCCGGCCGAGCTGGCACGTCGCCGAGATCCCCCGCGAGGTGGCGATCCGGCTGCGCGGCCCCGGCTACCACCCGGCCTACCGGCCCGTCGCGCCCGAGGTGGCCACGATCCCGGTCGACCCGGAAGAGGTCGACCACCTGATGACGCTGGCCGCGCCGCACGTGGTCGAGCGGTGCGCGGCCCTGCTCGACAACACCTCCAAGACCCCGCTACCGCTGCTCAAGACCGGCGGCGTGGGCGTGCGCGAGGTCCGCAGGATGGCCAAGGAGACCGGCTGCGACGAGGACGAGACGCGGTTGCTGCTCGAAGTGTGCGCGGTGGCCCGGCTGCTGGCCTGGGACGAGCCGTCGGGCGGCATGATCCCCACCGAGCGCTTCGACCGGTGGCGGCTCGACGAGGGCTCGGCCCGGCTGCGGGTGCTGCTGGCGGCGTGGTGGCGGATGGAGCGGTCGTCGCTGCGCAAGATCGACGGCAAGTACGGCACCGTGCTCGGCGACGACCCCCTCGGCGGGTCGCTGGCCCAGATCCGCCGGGCGGTCCTGACGGTGCTGGCCCACCTGCCCGCCGGCACGGCCTTCGCCGACCGCGACAGCCTCATGAGCAACGTCCACTGGCACGCGCCGCTGATCGACGTACCGCTGCTGCGCGAGTGCGCGCCCGCGGCGCTCGACGAGGCCAGGCTGCTCGGGCTGCTGGCCAACAACGCGCTCACCGACCTCGGCCGGGCGCTGGCGGGGCTCACCGCCCGGCCCGGCGACGAGAACGACGACGCCGTCCCCATGGTCGAGCACGACCCGATGCTGGCCGAGGCGGCCACCCGGGCGCTGGCCGCCGTACGCAGGAGCGCGCTGTTCGGTCCCGACCTGACCGCGGTCGTCACCGGGCCGCCCTCCTCGGAGCTGGCGGCGCTGCTCGACCGGGTCGCCGAGCGCGAGTCGCGGGGCGCGGCCTCGGTGTGGCGCTTCACGACCGAGAGCGTGCGCCACGCGCTCGACCAGGGTCACGAGGCCGACGACCTGCTCGACGAGCTGGCCACGGTGGGCACTATCCCGCAGCCGCTGGAATACCTGGTACGCGACACCGCCCGCCGCCACGGCGAGGTCACGGTCACCACGGTCGGCTGCATCGTGCAGGCCACCGACCCGGCGCTGCTCGCCGAGATCGCCGCGCACCGGCGGCTGGTCCGGCTGGGCCTGCGGGTGCTGGCCCCCACGGTGCTGGTGAGCACGGCCCCGGCCGAACGCACGCTGGCGGCCCTGCGCGAGGTCGGCTACTCCCCCGTGCCCGTCGCCGACACCGGCGAGATCACCATCCACCGGGCCAGGCACGAGGAGCCGTCGAACGGCAAGCTCGTCCTGCTGCCCGGCGGGCAGGTGGCCGAGCTGTCGGAGTTCCCGGACGTCACCGAGTTGCAGGCGCCCGCCCACATGTTCGCCGAGCCGCCGCCCGACCCCTACGAGCACGCCCGCCGCCTGATGGCCACCGGCCGTCAGGAGGGCGACAGGAGCGGGCGCACCTGGGCGATCATCGGCAGGATGGCCACGCGGCTGCCGACGGCGCAGCAGTCGCTGCTCGGGTTCGTCGTCGACCGGGGCGTGCGGGCCGGCATCACGCTGACCGACGGGCTGACCGCCACAATCAGCCACGGCGAGCTGAAGGGCGGTGCGCTCGACGCCTGGTGCGAGGAGGCGGGCGACTACCTGGAGTTCCCCCTCGCCGAGATCGTGGAGGTGCGCGGGGCCTACTGAGGCACCCGCGCCACCGCCACCGCCACCGCCTGCCCTGCCGCCTTCGCCTTCCCTGCCGCCTCTGGTACGGCCCGGCCCTGTGCCGATCAACCCCGTGCCGGTCAGAGTGCCGCGCAGCGGCGCACCGCGAGCAGGGCCAGGGCCCGGGTGACCTCGTGCAGCTCCCGCAGGTCGACCTGTTCCCTGGGGGCGTGCGCGTACCGCACGTCGCCGGGGCCGTAGTGCAGCGTCGGGATGCCGCCCGCCGCGTAGAGGCGCAGGTCGCTCCCGTACGGCGCCGCCGACTCCACCGGACGCCCGCCGGAGGTGTCCGCCACCGCGCGGCGCACCTGCCCCAGCAGCTCGTGCCCGGCGGGCAGCCGCCCGCTGGCGAACTGCCCGCCCGGCCAGGTCACCACCGGCGGATTGGCCCGCAGCCACGGGTCGGGGAGCCGCGCGAGCGCCTCCTCGAACGCCGCCCGCGCCTCGGCCGGGTCCTCGTCCAGCCGCACCCCGAGCCGTCCCTCGGCGACCAGCAGGTCGGGCACGGTGCTGGCCCAGTCGCCTGCGCGTACGGTGCCGACCTCGATCGGGTACGGCATCGCGTTGCCGCCGAAGATCTCGGGAACGTCCCGGTTGCGCTCGGCCTCCAGACGCCGGATCGCCTGGAACACCGGCAGGAACGCCTCGATCGCGTTGACGCCCTCGTACCGGGTGGCGCCGTGCGCGGCCCGCCCGGCGACCTCCAGCCGGAACGTCAGCGCCCCCGCGTTGGCCGTGATGACCGCGCCGCCGGTGGGCTCGGTGATCACCGCGGCCTCGGCCGTGTGGCCCCTGGCCAGCGTGGCGAACGCGCCGAGCCCGCCGTCCTCCTCGCTGATCACGCAGTGCACCGCCAGCGGCCTGGCCAGCCTGATCCCGGCCCGGTGCACGGCCCTGGCCACGGCCAGGTTCGCGACGAGGCCGGCCTTCATGTCGCAGGCGCCCCGGCCGTGCAGCACGTCGCCGGTGATCCGGGCGGCGAACGGGTCGCTGCCCGCCCACTTGGCCAGGTCGCCGGTCGGGACGACGTCCACGTGGCCCTGCAGGGCCAGCGCGGGCGGGCCCTCGCCGCCGGGGGTGACGGCGGCCAGGCCGTACCCCTCGGTCCTGGGCGCCTCGGTGCCGGGGAAGCCGGGGCGGGCCCCGAGGTCGTGGAGGTCGAGCTTCCAGACGTCCACCTCCATGCCGGCCTCGGTGAGCAGGCGGGCGAAGCGGTGCTGGAGATCGGACTCGGCGTCGGTGCCCGTGACGCTGGGCACCCTCACGGTCTCGGCCAGCAGGTTGACGGTCTCCGCCGGGTCGATGGCGTCGAGGACCCGGGCTTCCACGTCGTGCATGGTGCACACCTTCTCATGAACCCGGATCGGGGTTCGTGGCGATACAGGGCGTGCGTACCTGGATGTGCTGGATCGTGGTGGTGCCGTTCGCCGGATGGGCGGCGGTGCGCTTGAGCGGGTTCGAGCCGGACTGGCCGTGGGTGCCGGCGGTGGCGTACACGCCGTACGCGGTGGGGGCGGCCGTGCTCGCGCTGGCGCTGGCCTGCGCGTTGCGGCGGTGGGCGGCGGGCACGGTCGCGCTCGTGGCCGTGCTGGCCATGACGCCCGTCGTGCTGCCCCGCGCGCTCGCCGACGGCAACCCCGGCGCGCGCGGGCCGGGACTGCGCGTGCTCGCGGCCAACCTGCTGGTCGGGCAGGCGGACCCGGCCGAGCTGATGGCCCTGGTCACCCGGTTGCGGCCGGACGTGCTGACGTTGCAGGAGCTCACCCCGAACGCCCTGCGCCGCCTGGAGGAGGCCGGGATACGCCGCGTGCTGCCGCAGGCCGTGACGCGTCCCGCGCCGGGGGTCGGCGGCTCCGGTGTGTACGCGCGGCACCCGCTCCAGGCCGGGAAGCTGATCAACCTGGGCGGGTTCGGCCAGGCCAGGGCGTGGCTGAGCCATCCAGGCGGGGCCCGGGTCGAGATCGTCTCGGTGCATCCCTGCGCCCCCAAGCGGTACGGACGGCAGCCGTGCTGGCGGGCCGGGCTGGAGGCGCTGCCGCGCGGCGGCGGGGAGCTGCGGGTGCTGGCGGGCGACTTCAACGCCACGCTCGACCACCTGCCGATGCGCGACCTGCTGGCCTCCGGCTACCGGGACGCGGCCGACGTCATGGGGCTCGGCCTGCGGGCGACGTGGCCGCAGGCGGGATCGGGGACGCGGCTGCCCGGCGTGGCGATCGACCACGTGCTGGCGGACTCGCGGATGGCGGTGCGGGGGTTCGAGGTGCTGTCGCTGAAGGGCACCGACCACCGTCCGGTCTTCGCCGACCTCAGGCTGCCGTGACGCGGGCCGTGTGGCGGACGTTAAGGGAGAGGCGACGTCCTGGACTGCCGCGCGTCCGCCTGCTCGTAAACTTGAGCCTGTGGTAGAGCCCAAGTTCGAGATTCAGATGCTGCACGACCGGGTCATGATCAGGTTGGAGCAGGAGGCCGAGGAGCGGCGTAGCGGCTCCGGGATCGTCATCCCCGCGACGGTCAAGATGGCCAACCGCCTGGCCTGGGGCGAGGTCTGCGGCGTCGGCACGAACGTGCGCTCGGTGAAGGTGGGCGACAAGGTGCTGTTCAACCCGGAGGAGCAGTTCGAGGTCGAGGTGCACGCCAGGGTCTACCTGGTGATGCGCGAACGCGACCTGCACGCGGTGGCCACCCAGGAGACCGACCACGGCACGGGCCTCTACCTGTGATCAGACAGCCATGACCCCGCTATGACGCCGGCTTCGGCGACGGCACTCGGGTGAACGAGAGCCACAGGTCCTGGCGCCACGTGCCGGCGGGCAGTTCGGCGAGCACGCGCGTGACCTGGCCGCCGAGGCCCAGCACCGCCAGCCGGTACGCGCTCCCCTGGGCCGTGACGGCGATGAGGTGGCTCTCGTCCCACCAGCCGAACAACGCCTCCGCCCGCCCGGCCACCCGCTGGACGATCTTGCCCGTCGCGGTGTCCACCAGGCAGACCTGCTCCTCCGGACGCGACGGGCACCAGGTGGCCAGCCGCCTGCCCGACGGCGAGAAGGCGTCCTCGGGGCCGGTGGGCAGCCCGGCGGCGGCGTACGTGCGCACGACGGCCCCGTCGGACGACCGGTGGACGCGCAGGCCGATGCCGTGCCTCGACACGAGGTTGCCGTCGGGGCTCCACCAGAAGCCCGCCTCCCGGCTGAGGCCGGAGAGCCGCACCGTGCGCGCGCTCTTCGTGGTGACGTCCACGATCGTGAAGCCGACCGCCCGCCAGGCGCCGCTCACCTTCTGCTCGACCGTGAGGGCGACCCGCTTGGCGTCGCGCGACCAGGAGACGTAGGAGGCGGTCAGCGGCTTCCTGACGGTGCGGACCCTGGAGGTGCGTCCGGTGGTGCGGTCGGTGACGAGCAGGGTGTCGTAGCCGGACAGGTACGTGCCCGGCACGCCGGCCGCCAGGCGTCCGCCGGGCGCGACCGACACCTCGGACAGCTCCTTCTCCCAGGTGAAGGCGTTGCCGGTGGCCGTTCTCAGGTAGGTGCGCTTGGTGCCGAGGCCGTACGCGGCCAGGCGTACGGGGTCGCCCGCGTTCTCGCGGTACTTCACCCCGCCGGTGCCGGGCAGCGTCAGGTCCGTGCGCGCTGCGGCGGGCACAGCGGCAGGCACGGCGGTGGGTGTCACGATCAGCGCGAGTGCGAGGGCGAGTTCAGCGATCACGCCCGCAGAATAGACAGCCGATCACCCCGAATCCGGCCGTGATAACGACCCGGTCTGGATGCGGGCGGGCGCGGGCGTCAGATGAAACGCTGGGCGATCTCGAGGACGTCGAAGCCGAGCGTACGCAGGCCGAAGTAGACGATCACCCCGGCGGCGGCCAAGGTGACGACGAGCACGATGACGCGCACGGTCCAGCCCTGCCGCTTGTACCACTCCGTCCAGACGTGCAGCGTCCGCTTGCCGAACTCCAGCACCTTGTGCGCCCAGTGGAACTCGGTCGCCAGCACCGCCAGGCCCGCGAACACGACCAGCCATCCCGGCCCGGGGAACGGCACCATGACCAGCCCGCCCACCACCATGACGGTGCCGATCAGGCCGATCACGATCTTCAGGGTGAGCGCGCCCGTGCGGGTGGACCTGACGCCGTCCAGCCACCCCTGGATCCCGGTGCGGCGGCCGGGCATGCCGGACCGATCGGCGGCCTCGTCCTTGAACACGTCGGCATCGCCCATGTCAGAGTCCTGCATCGCCACAATTCCCCCCGCGCGTTGCTGTGCCACCCAGAATACGGCGCGGCCCCCCGTGGCCACTTGCCGACGAGTAGCAAAGCACCAAACCTCGCCCAGAGTAAAACTTCACCCCTGATCAGGCGGCTTCCGGCAAACATCGGTTAATGTCTGTTATGCCCGAGGTTCTGCTCCGCACCGTCACCGGCCCTGTACGCGTGGCCGCCATCGAGGGTGCCGTACTCCCCCATGAACACCTGCGCACCGACATGCGCTGGGCGGTCGGGATCGACTCCGACCCGTACCGCTGGCTCGACGAGGAGGCGGCCGTCACCGGCGAGCTCCGCGAGCTGCGACAGTCGTCCGGGCAGCTCGGGCTCGTGGTCGACCTCACCTGCCTGGGCATGGGCCGCGACGCCGCCGCCCTGGCCCGCATCGCGGCCGGCAGCCGGGTGCCGGTGATCGCCTCGACCGGCCTGTACGCCGAGCCGTTCACGGACGCCGGAGACGCCGACGTGGACACGCTCACCGCCCGGCTGATGGAGGAGATCCTCAGCGGCGTGGACGGGACCGGCGTGTTCCCCGGCGTGATCGGCGAGGTCGGCTGCTGGGGCGCCGAGCCCACGGCCAGGGAGGAGCGCTGCCTGGTCGCCGCCGCCCGTACCTCCCTGCGTACGCGGCTGCCCGTGGCCACGCACGGCAAGAACAGCCTGGCGCTGCTGGAGATCCTGCTCGGCCAGAACCTGCCGGGCTCGCGGGTGGCCGTCGGCTACGCGGGCACCGAGCTGGGCGCGGCCAGGAAGATCGCCGAGGCGGGGGCGTACGTGAGCCTGGGCGTCCTGGGGCTCGGCCCGGACCAGGTGGCCAGGATCGCGCTCGGCCTCATCGAGGACGGCCACGCCGACCGGCTGCTGATCAGCACGGGACTGAGCCGGGTGGCGCAGGTGCACCGCTACGGCGGGCCCGGTTACGGCCACCTGTTCCACGCGCTGCTGCCACGCCTGCGCGCGGCGGGGACGAGCGAGGACGTGATCCGCCTCGTCACCCACGACAACCCGCTCCGCTGGCTGACCGAGGGCCTCGCCTGACCGGGGCCGTCCGCGCCGGTTGACCTCCACCTATGTCAAGGTTGCAGACTTGGGCGCATGACTTTCACTTCAGCGGAGCTGGACTATCTCGCCGGTCAGCCGCTCGCCCGGCTGGCCACCGTCTCGCCCGGCGGGCAGGTGCAGAACAACCCCGTGGGGTTCTTCGTGGACGCCGAGAGCGGCACGATCGTCGTCGGCGGGCATGCGCTGGGCGAGTCCAAGAAGTTCAGGAACATCCAGCGGGGCAGCACGGTCTCCTTGGTGGTGGACGATCTGGCCTCGGTCGATCCCTGGGTCGCGCGGGGCATCGAGATCCGGGGCACGGCGCAGGCCCTGACGGACGCCGAGCCGCCGGTGCCGTACTTCTCGCGGGAGATCATCCGTATCACGCCCAGCAAGATCATTTCTTGGGGACTGGACGGGCCCCGGGAGAGCCGCACGGTGTGAAAGCTCGCTAGGATCGGGGCTGCACGAGCCCGAACGGGCTCGGTCCGGCCTTCATGGGCCTGAGCGGGTGGGGGGATGGCGACCGAGGGCGCGCGAAGCGACGACACAGGTGAGGGCGACCCGCTGAGGGGCGAACCGCACGGCCCGTGGGAGGGTTGCGTGCCGGTGGGTGACGCGCGTGAGCGTGAGCGTCCTCGCGGGCGGCTGGGCGTGCTGTCCCGCCTGCGGTCGCAGGACCCTCAACAGTCGCGGCCGCGGTCACCGGACACTCAGCCATCGCGGCTGCGGTCCAAGGACCTCCAGCCGTCGCGGTTGCAGTCGCAGGACGCTCAGTCGTCACGGTTGCGGTCGTCGCGCGACCCGCTCTCGGGCCCTTCGTTCGCGCGGTTGCGCCGGGTGGGCGACATCCCGGTCGTGATCATGCTGGCGTGGGCCGGGTGGCTGGCCGTTCCGTGGTCGTTCAGCGGTCTCGCCCAGGCTCGCGCCGCCGCGGCGGCGGCCGCCGACGCCGAGCCGCCCCAGCTCCAAGCTCCGGCCGAGTCGTCCCACGAGCCCCCACAGTCCCCCGCCTCACAGTCCTCTGCCTCACAGTCCCCCGCCCTGCAGTCCCCCGCCTCACAGCCTCCCGCGCCGCGGTCTTTCGCCAGGCAGGCGTACCGGCAGGGCGCCACGACGGCGGCCTCCAAGCAGACCGCCGCCTACCCGCGGTCAGCCGCTTCCACACGGGCGGCGTGGGGCATCCCGGCCGCCCAGAGCAACCACGTCGAGACCGTCCGCCCGTCCCACCGCGACGACCTCTGCGGCGACCCGTCCGTGCCGGTCACGAGCCGGCCGGACCCAGAGCCGAGCGCGGCGAGTGCAAGGGACGCCCGGAATGGGGTGGATGCCTGGGGTGGGGCGGATGTCGTGGCGTCGGAGAGGGCGAGGATCGCCGGGGAGGTGCATGACGCTGCGGGGCACGGGCTGGCCGCCATCGCCATGCAGGCCGGGATCGCGCTCGTGACGCTCGACGACGACCCCGAACAGGCCCGCGCCTCGTTGCGGGCGATCAGGGAGACCAGCACGACGGCGCTGGCCCAACTCCGGGCGGCGCTCGACGGGATCGACCCGCCGGGCGCGGACCTGGCCGGGCTCATCGACGGGGTACGCGCGGCGGGCCTGCCCGTCGACCTCGAACCGCCCCACCTCACCGTCCCCGCCCACCTCCAGGACACCGTCTACCGGGTGGTGCGCGAGTCGCTCACCAACGTCCTGCGGCACGCGGGCCCGACCAGGGCTCTCGTGCGCGCGACCGGGGTACCAGGGGAGTTCGTGCTGGAGGTGGCCGACCGGGGCGCGGGACGGGCTGGGCCGGACGCCGAGGGGCGCGGGCTGGCCGGGATGCGCGCCCGGGTGACCGAGTCCGGTGGCCGGTTCGCGGCCGGGCCCCGTCCGGGCGGCGGCTTCCAGGTGGTGGCCCGCTTCCCCCGCCCGACGGCATGATCACGGCCGGGACCCGGGAGACGGCCTGGGCACGGGTGCTGGGTGAGCGTGCGGTCAAGGGGTGCTGGGTGAGGGGTGCTGGGTGAGCGGTGCGGGCGCGGGGGGCGGTGAGGTGATCAGGGTCGCGGTGGCGGACGATCAGGCCGTCGTGCGCATGGGGTTGCGGACGTTGCTGGAGCGGGAACCCGGCATGGAGTGCGTCGGGGAGGCGGGCGACGGGCGGGAGGCCCTCGCGCTGATCGGCCGTACCCGGCCCGACGTGCTGCTGCTCGACATCCGCATGCCCGGCATGGACGGGCTCGCCACCCTCCGGGCCGTCGCCGGAGACCCCGAGCTGAGGAGCACGCGGATCGTCGTGGTGACGACGTTCGCCGTCGACGAGTACGTCTTCGCCGCCCTCCAGGCCGGAGCCAGCGGTTTCGTGCTCAAGGACAGCGCCCCCGACGAGCTGGTCAACGCCGTCAGGGTGGTGGCGGCCGGTGAGGCGCTGCTGTCACCCGCCATCACCAGGAAGGTGATCGGCCTGTTCGGACGACACGGCGCCGAGCCGGTCGAGGGGATCGAGACGCTGACCCCGCGCGAACGGGAGCTGGTGGCGTGGGTGGCCACCGGGCGCTCGAACGAGGAGATCGCCGGAGAGCTGACGATCAGCCCCGAGACCGTACGCACCCATGTCAGCCGGGCCATGGTGAAACTGCACGCCCGCGACCGGGCCCAGTTGGTGGTGTTCGCAATGCGGGCGGGCCTGACCCTCCCGGCCTCCTGATGGCGCCGCCGCGCTTCCCCGACAGCGCCGCCCGCCGAGGTGGCTAGCGCAGGAAGCCCTCGTAGTTGCGCTGCTGGAGCTGGGCCTCGATCTGCTTGACGGTCTCCAGCCCGACCCCCACCATGATCAGTACGCTCGTCCCGCCGAACGGGAAGTTCTGCTGCGTGCCGGGATCCCGCAGGATCGCGAACGCCACCAGCGGCAGCAGCGCCAGCACCCCCAGGTAGAGCGCCCCTGGAGCGGTGAGCCGGGACAACACGTACGCCAGGTACTCGGCCGTCGGACGTCCTGGCCGGATGCCGGGCACGAACCCGCCGAACCTGCGCATGTTGTCCGCCACCTCCACCGGGTTGAAGGTGATCGACACGTAGAAGTACGCGAACCCGGCGATGAGCAGCACGTACACGGTCATGTACAGCGGATGGGCCCCCGACGTGAGGTTGAGCTCCACCCAGGTCCGCGCCTCGTCCCCGAGCAGGGGGGCGGCCAGCGTCGGCAGGTACAGCAGGGACGAGGTGAAGATGACCGGCACGATGCCCGCCTGGTTGACCTTGAGCGGGATGTAGGTGTTGCTCCCCCCGTACATGCGCCGCCCCACCATCCGCTTGGCGTACTGCACCGGCACCCGCCGCTGCGCCTGCTCCACGAACACCACGGCCGCCACCAGGAACAGCCCGGACGTGATCATCACCACGAAGCTCATCGGGCTCAGCACGAAGATCCTCGACATGTACCCCGGGAAGATGGCCACGACCTGCGTGAACATCAGCAGCGACATGCCATTCCCGATCCCCCGGTCGGTGATCAGCTCACCCAGCCACATGACCGCGCAGGCCCCCGCCACCATGGTCAGCACGATCACGGTCACCGACAGCAGCCCGTCGTCGCGCAGCAGCGGCTGGGCGCAGCCGGGCAGGAGCTGCCCGGAGCGGGCGAGCGCGACGACCGTACCGGCGTTCAGGAGGGCGAGGCCGACGGTCAGGTAGCGGGTGTACTGCGTGATCTTGGCCTGGCCGCGTTGCCCCTCCTTCCTGAGCACGTCGAGCCGGGGCACCACGACGGCCGAGAGCTGCATGATGATGCTGGCCGTGATGTACGGCATCACGCCGAGCGCGAACACCGACAGTTGCAGCATCGCTCCCCCGCTGAGCATCTGCATCATGTCGAACACGCCACCCTTGGCCGCGCCCACGCACGCGCGTACCGCCACCACGTCCACGCCCGGCGCGGGCAGGATCTGTCCCAGCCGGAACAGCCCGATGACGGCAAGGGTGAACAGCAGTTTCCTACGCAGCTCCGGCACTCGGAACGCCCTGGTCAACACGGTCAGCATGAGCATGAAGTCTGGTGCGGGCGGGCGCCGGGGTCGTCCGCAGACAGGAGGCACCGGTGTACGCAGATCCGCGTACGGCTACGTTGAGCGCATGAGTGCGGTGTGGGTGATCAGCGGGCCGCCGGGCGCGGGCAAGTCCACGGTCGCGGCCGAGCTGCTCGCCCGTCTGTCCCCCGTCCCGGCCCTGCTCGACAAGGACACCGTGTACGGCGCCTTCGTGGCCGAGCTGCTGCGGGCCCACGGGCGCCCGGACGGCGAACGCGAGGGCCCCTGGTACGACGAGCACGTCAAGCGGCACGAGTACGCGGGCCTGACGACGCTCGCCCGGCAGATCCGCGAGCGTGGTTGCCCGGTGGCGCTGGACGGGCCGTTCACCACGCAGGTGCACGACGCCGCACGGTGGGCCCGGTGGGTGGATGAGCTGGGCGGTCCGCCGGTGCGGCTGCTCTGGGTGCGCTCCGACGGCCCGACCTTGCGCGAGCGCCTGGTGGCCAGGGGGTTCGGGAGGGACGCGGGCAAGCTGGCGGCGTTCGCGGACTATCTGAGGAACATCCGGGTGGACGAGCCGCCCGTCGTACCGCACCTGGAGATCGACAACCGGCGGGACGCGTCACCGGTCGGGCGGCAGCTCACGGCGGCGGGCATCCCACCGCCGTCACGCCCTGCCGCCGGTTGACGCGGCTTTGTCAGGTGACCTGGTAGCACTCGTCCCGCACGTCCATGATCGCCATGTGGCCCGGCAGGTGGCCGATCGCGAACTCGACGCCGCTGGCCAGCACCGCCGCCTGCGGCGTCACCCCGCAGGCCCAGAACAGCGGCACCTCGCCCTCCCGCACCTCCACCGGGTCGCCGTAGTCGGGTCTGGCCAGGTCGCGGATGCCGATGGCGGACGGGTCACCGGTGTGCACGGGCGCGCCGTGCACCATCGGGTAACGCCCGCTCACCTCGACGGCCCGCTCCACCAGGTCGCCGGGGACCGGCCGCATCGACACCACCAGCGGGCCCGACAGGCTGCCGGTCGACTCGCAGGGGATGTCGGTGACGTACATGGGGACGTTCCGGCCCGTCTCCAGGTGCCGCACCGGCACCCCGGCCGCGAGCAGCGCCCGCTCGAAGGTGAAGCTGCAACCGATGAGGAACGGCACCAGGTCCGCACGCCACTCCGCCACCACCTCGTCGAGGTCGGCGGCGGCCCGGCCGTCGCGGTAGAGGCGGTAGCCGGGCAGGTCCGTCCGCAGGTCACCGGAGAACAACCGGGTGGACCACGCCCCGGGCTCGCCCACGTCGAGCACCGGGCACGCCTGCGGGTTGCGGTGGGCGAACAGCAGCAGCTCGTATCTCAGCCGCTTGGGCACGGCGATGAGATTGGCCTGCGTCCAGCCCCGGCACCAACCGGCGGTGGGCACCCGCTCGCCGGCGCGGAAGCGTTCGCGCGCCTGTGCGGGGCTCAGATCGGCGACATCCACACGTTCGACATTAGGAGTGCGGCGTTCACCGGTCCACCATCTGGACAGCGGGTCTCACCGATCGCCCTGACTTTCGGCCTCCCCGGCAGCCTCGGCGTGGCACTCCAGGAGGCGTCCGAGGTGGGACCGTCTTTCGCGCGGCGCCCCTGAGGTGATTTGACATCCGACCACACGTCAACCTACGTTGACTCTAGTCGCGTCAATCAAAGTTGACGCTTCCTCGTTGGGGGATGTGATTTCGTGGACGCGTTGTCCGTCGCGGTGGCGGCGAACCTGCCGGTGATCCTCTGGGGCTCGCCCGGGACCGGGAAGACGTCGGCCGTACTCGCGCTCGGGGAGCGGCTCGGGCTGCCGGTGGAGGCCGTGGTCGGCTCGATCAGGGAGCCGAGCGACTTCGCGGGGCTGCCGGTGCTGCGGGAGGGCCGGACGTGGTTCGCGCCGCCGCGCTGGGCCGAACGGCTGGCGTCGTCGGGGACGGGCATCCTGTTCCTGGACGAGCTGACCACCGCGCCGCCCGCCGTACAGGCCGCGATGCTGCGGGTGGTGCTGGAACGGGCGGTCGGGGACCTGGTGCTGCCTGCGTCCGTACGGATCGTGGCGGCGGCGAACCCGCCCGAACAGGCGGCCGACGGGTGGGACCTGTCGGCGCCCCTGGCCAACCGGCTCATCCACCTGGACTGGAAGGTGAGCGCCGCCTCGGTGGCGGAGGGCTTCACCACGGGGTTCACCGCGCCCTCCCTGGCAGGCTGGGACCCCGCGGCGATCGCGGCCGTCACCGGTGGTGGCGATGGCCGGGGTGATGGCCGGGGTGCGTGCGGTGACA
The DNA here is from genome assembly GCF_039536965.1 of Nonomuraea antimicrobica. Classification (NCBI taxonomy): domain Bacteria; kingdom Bacillati; phylum Actinomycetota; class Actinomycetes; order Streptosporangiales; family Streptosporangiaceae; genus Nonomuraea; species Nonomuraea antimicrobica. The sequence continues at coordinate 49,757 of NZ_BAAAZP010000111.1, forward strand.
GCCGTGCCGGTGGTGGTGGGCGCGGTGGCACGGGGGCCGAGGGGCGGGCTCGGGCGCTGGTCGGGGCGTTCTTGCGGGTGCGGCCCGAACTGGTGCTCGCGGTGCCGGACGGGCCCGCCCGCGCCTGGCCGAGCCCCCGCACGTGGGAACTCGCGGCCAAGGCCCTGGCCCGCACCTCGGACCCGGCTCTCGCCCCCGGCGCGTACGGGGCGGTGGGAGCCGACGGGGAGCGGGTACGGGCCGAGCTGGTGGTCGGGGCGGTCGGGGAGGCGGCGGGGTTCGAGCTGCTGTCCTGGCTGCGCGACCTCGACCTGCCCGACCCCGAGACGTTGCTCGCCGACCCCACCGCCCCGCTGCCCGACCGCGTGGACCGGGTGCACGCGGTGCTGGGCTCGGTCGTGGCGTACGTGACGGCCGACGGGAGCGCGGACACCTGGCAGCGTGCCTGGACCCTGATCGGCCGGGTGGCCGGGCGCACCCCGGACGTGGCGGCCGGGGCGGCCCGTTCCCTCGCCGCCCGCCGCCCGCACGGCGCCGCTCTCCCCACGACGGTGCTGGACCTGGCCCCGATCCTCCGCGCCGCCGGGCTGATGCCATGAACCGGGCAAGCGACGAGTGGGCAGCCGGTGAGCGCGCGCCCGTCGAGCGGGCAGCCGTCGAGCGGGCAGCCGTCGAGCGGTTCGCCGGGGCGCGGTTGTGGGCCGCCACGCGGGCGCCGTACCTCGCCTCGGCGCTCTTCGCACTCAACCCGCTGCCCCACGACGGCGCGCCGTCCCGTCCCTCGGCCGACGAGCACTGGAACGTGCACCTCGACCCGGCCGCCACCGCCGCCACACCCGTGCCCGAACTCGGCTGGTGGCTGCTGCACCAGGTGGGACACCTCCTCAGGGACCACCACGCCCGCGCCGAGCCGTACCGGGAACCGGACCCGGCCCTTCGCTGGGCCCGGGCCGCCGACGCCGAGATCAACGACGACCTCGGCGAGGACGCCCCCGGCGACGCGATCTCACCCGAGACCCTGGGCCTGCCGGACGGCCTGCTCGCCGAGCAGTACGCGGAGCTGCTCGACCTCATCGACGTCCCGCCCCACCTGACGCCCTGCGCCCGCCCTCCGTTCACCGGGCCGGGCGCGATGACGGCGCTGGAGCGCGAACTCCTGGCCAGAGCCGTGGCCGCCGAGATCGAGGCCCGTGGTACGGCCCCGGGCGGCTGGCGGCGCTGGGCCGAGGACACGCTGCGTCCCGAGGTGGACTGGCGGGCCCGGCTGGCGCGGCTGGTCCGCCGGGGTCTGGCCCAGGCGGCGGGCCGGGTGGACTACAGCCACTCGCGCCCGTCCAGGAGGGCCGCCGCCGTGCCGGACCTCGTCCTGCCCGCCCTCGTACGGCCCCTCCCCCGGATCACCGTCCTGGTCGACACCTCGGGCAGCGTCGGGCGTACCGCGCTGGAGCAGGCCCTCGGCGAGCTGGACGGCGTACTGCGGGCGACCGGGCACCGCCGGATCGACGTGATCTGCTGCGACACCGCGGCGTACCCGCCCCAGCGCGTACGCCGGGCGGCCGAGGCCGAATTGGTCGGCGGCGGCGGCACGGACCTCCGCCCCGGCTTCACCGCCGCCGAAACCGGCTCCCGCCCCGGAACTCGGGCCCGATCTGGAGCCCGGGTCCGATCCGAAGCCCGATCCGGAACCCGGGCCCGATCCGGCACCCGACCTGGGACCCCGGCCGGGACCCCCGCCGACCTGCTGATCGTGTTCACCGACGGTGACACGCCGTGGCCTGAGCGGCGGCCCCGTCCGCGCGTGGTCGTCGGCCTGTTCGGGGACCGTCATCCGGCGCCGCCCTGGGCGGAGACGGTCCGCATCCCCAAGAGATCCCCGTGAGATCCCCATCAGACCCCAGAGAAATCCCTGACGAGACCCCCGACGGCCGCACCGGAAGGAGCGGCGGCATGACGGAATGGGACGGCGACCTTCCCCACGGGTTCACCCAGGGTGAGGTGCGGCGGTGGCGGGCGGCCGGGTTCGGGCCCGGGGAGGCGGCGGACTGGCGCGCGGCCGGTGTGACCGCCCCCGCCGACGCCCGTCTGTGGCGCACCGCCTCCGCCACCCCCGCGACGGTGATCGCCTGGCAGCGGGCCGGCATGACGCCGAAGGAGGCCGTACGCTGGCACGAGCTGGGCGTGGCGGCCCACGACGCCGCCCGCAGGCACCTGGCGGGCGAACGTCCACGCCGCGTCTCGTGGCTGGCCCGGCTGGCCGCGCCGGAGCCCGGGGAACACTGCGACGCCACGGTGGCGGCGACCCTGCGCCGGCTGTTGCGTGCCGACGTGCCCGCCGACGTGGCCCGCGCGTACGCCGACGCGGGCTGGGACGGCGCGGAGGCCGAGCAGTGGGCCCGGCGGCGCGTGGACCAGGGCGACGCGCGGGTCTTCCTGGCCCTGGGCTTCACTCCCGCCGAGGCGGCCCGGATCGGCCTGCCCGCGGTGGAGGTCATGGCCGCCTGGTGGGCCGCCGTGCCCCTGGCGGAGGTGGCGGCCTGGTGCTGCGCGGGGCTCTCGCCCGAGGAGGCGGCCGGTCAGCGGGCCGCGGGCGTCACGGCGGAGCAGGCAGGCGTGCTGCGCGCCCTGTCGGCCGCGGACCCCGGCTCATGACCTCACGGGATCCTCCGCTGCCCATCAGTCACGGGATCCCCGGTGAGCACGGTCGACTCAGTATTCGACCTCGAACGTGTGCGGCCCCAGCACGTACCCGTCGCCCCTGGGCACCACGTACCCGTGCCCGACCAGCGTGGCCAGGCTCCAGCGCACTTCCTCCTCGGTCAGCCCGCACGCCCGTACCAGGCCGTCGAAGTAGGCGCCGCCGGTCTCGACGCACTGGGCCGCCACGGCCTCGTACACGTGGATGTCCACGTCCGACAGGGCCTGGACGTCGTGTCGTTCGGTCATGATCGCTGCCTCGCCCCCTCCCTCAGCCGGAGGGGATCGACCTCCCGTGCGGGGTGGCGCCGGAGATATTCCGCCTCGAGTTCGCCGGTACGCTGCGTGTGCACGGCCAGCGCGTCGTCGGACCCGTGGAAAAAGGTGTCGCTCCGGGTGAGGTGCAGTTGGCGCACCTCGCGTACCAGGTCAGCGTCGCTGAGCTGGGCCGGATCTATTCCCATCGCCGTCATGCGCTCCCCCTACCCTAGGAAGCCCCGGACAAATATCTGTCACATTTCCTGACATATAGGCATTGTTTGCAAGAGATCGTCGCCTTACCTTCCCGTTATGGACCTCGAGCTCAGGCACCTCAGGATCGTCCGCGCGGTCGCGGACGCGGGAAGTGTGAGCAAGGCCGCGTCCCTGCTCGGGCTGGCACAACCGGCCCTGACCGCACAGCTCAAGCGCATCGAGAGGGTGCTCGGCGGCGCCCTGTTCGAGCGCGACCGCCACGGCGCCAGGCCCACCCGCCTCGGCGAACTCGTGCTCGCCAGGGCACGGGTGCTCCTCCCCGCGGCCAAGGAGCTGCAGGAGGAAGCCGTACGCTTCGCTCACGCCCCCTCCCCCGGCTTCCGCATCGGCGCCACCAACGGGCCGATACTCGGCGGCCTGGTCGACCGGCTCGCCGCGGAGCGGACGGTCAACACGTACACGTCCTGGTCGACGCACGAGCTGAACAGCATGGTCGAGCTCGGTCGCCTCGACTACGTGCTGACCGGCGCCTGCGGCGACTCCGGCACCCCCACGGGCACTCTCCTGTGGGAGACGATCAGCCTCGACCCCGTCTTCTGCCTGGTCGCGGAGGACCACCCGGTCGCCGGCGAGAAGGAGGTGGAGCTGGCCGACCTGGCCGACGAGCAGTGGGCGGTGACACCGGGCGACGGCTGTTTCGCCGACTGCTTCGCGATGGCGTGCGCGCGGGCCGGGTTCACGCCCGGCACGATCTACGAGACCGACGTGCCGACCTGCACCCACCTCGCGCAGGTCGGCCGGGCCGTCGTGCTCTGCCAGGCCACCCACCAGGCCGCGCAGGGGCTGGTCATGGTCCCGCTCGTGGGCGCGCCGCTGCGCTGGCGGCAGCTCCTCGGCCGCCATCCCACCGCCCCCGAAGCCGCATGGGTGGTGGCGCAGGCCAAACACGCCCACATGGACGCCGTACGCCGCAGCCAGATCTACTACGACTGGCTGGTACGTAACCCGGGTTACGGCACCGCTCCATAACACAGTGATAGGGGCAAAGTAATACTCCTCCCCGCGCGGGCCCGCCGTTACCGTGACGGCACCCCCAGCAGCGAGGAGACAACCATGCTCCGGACTCCGGCGCTGATCGCGATCGCGGTCGGCGCGTTAGTCATGACGGCGACCCCCGCCGTCGCGACCGCGAAACCGCCCTCCGGCGTGGTCGACGCCCTGCAGCGCGACCTCGGCATCACGAAGGAGCAGGCGCTCGCCCGCCTGGCCAACGAGGCCCGCGGCAACGCCGCCGCACCCGGTCTGGGCAAGAGGCTCGGCGACCGCTATGCCGGCACCTGGTACGAAGGCGCCGAGAGCGCGCTGGTCGTGGCCAGCGTCGACCCCGCGGACACGGCCGAGATCACCCGTGCCGGCGCCCGCGCGCGTGTCGTGTCCCGTTCCCTCGCCCAGCTCACCGAGGTCAAGGAGGGCCTGGACCGGACCGCCCCGCCGGCCTCCGTGCACTCCTGGGCCGTCTCACCGCGTGACAACGCGGTCGTCGTCCTGGCGAGCGACGAGCGGGCGGCCCGCTCCTGGGTCGCGGCCAGCGGCATGGACGCCGCCGCCGTCACGTATGAGGGGTCCGCCGAGCGCCCGCGCCTGTTCTACGACATCCGTGGCGGGGACGCGTACTACACCTCGGACGGCTACCGCTGCTCGGTCGGGTTCGCCGCCCGGCGCGGCACCCAGCTCGGCTTCACCACCGCCGGCCACTGCGGCGCGACCGGCATCACCACGACCGGCTACAACCGGGTGTCGCAGGGGACGTTCCAGATCTCGTCGTTCCCCGGCAACGACTACGCGTGGGTGGCCACGAACGCCGACTGGACCGCGCCCGGCGTGGTGAACGGCTACAGCGCCGGCATCCTGCCCGTACGCGGCTCGGCCGTCACCCAGCCCCAGGGCTCGATCTGCCGCTCGGGCTCCACCACCCAGTGGCACTGCGGCACCGTCCAGGCGCTCAACTCCACCGTCAACTACCCCGAGGGCACGGTGTCGGGCCTGACGCGGACGAACGTGTGCGCGGAGGGCGGCGACTCGGGCGGCTCGTTCATCTCGGGTGACCAGGCCCAGGGCATGACCTCGGGCGGGTCGGGCAACTGCTCGGCGGGCGGGACGACGTACTTCCAGCCCATCGGCGAGTTGCTCTCGGTGGGCGGCCTGACGCTGGTCACGGCCGGTGGCACGGAGCCGCCGCCGACCGGCTGCCAGGGGTACGAGGAGACCTACGGCGGTTCGCTGACCTCGAACCAGAGCGTCTACCAGCCGAACGGGTCGTACTACCAGGCCACGGTGTCCGGCACGCACGCGGCCTGCCTCGACGGGCCCGCCGGCGTGGACTTCGACGTCTACCTGCAGAAGTGGAACGGCTCGACCTGGACCGTGGTGGCCAGAGGCGACAGCCCGAACCCCGACGAGACCATCAGCTACAGCGGCACGGCCGGGTACTACCGGTATCACGTGCACGCCTACAGCGGATCGGGCTCGTACACGCTGGGCGTGAACCGCCCGTAGAAAGCCAGAAGGGGCGGCGAGCGCGGGCATCCCCTCCCCGGGAGCCGACGGCCGAAGCGGACACCCGCAGCGGACACCCGCAGCGAACATCCGAAGCGGACGGGGTCTCCGGCGGAGCACCCCCACCCACACTCGCCGCCCCTTCTCCCCCGGGATCGGGGGCCGGAGGGGCTCGTGGGCGCTGTGGGGCGTTCGTCGTGGCATCGGCCGTCAGCCTAGAACCTCCCATTGCCGGGAGCGGGGACAGCCGTGAGGCGCAGCCGGGTGTCCTCTCCCCTGGCGGGGGCAGCTTGCGCCGCGAGAGCCGTTCCGCCAAGGGGGATGACCATGATGTCGCCGGGGAAGAGGAAGCCGGATCTGGTGAGCTTCATGTTCGCCGAGCAGCCGGACGGAAGCTACGTGACCTCGCTGCGCGGCCAGGCGGTGCTCCAGGAGCCGCTGCTGAACAAGGGCACGGCGTTCTCCGCCGAGGAGCGGGCGGAGCTGGGCCTGGAGGGCCTGCTGCCGCCGGTGGTGGAGACGCTGGAGGAGCAGGCCCGCCGGATCTACGCGCAGTACCGGGCCCAGCCGAGCGACCTGCTCAAGAACGTCTACCTGGCGGCGCTCCGGGACCGCAACGAGGTGCTGTACTACCGGCTGCTGAGCGACCACCTGCGCGAGATGCTGCCGATCGTGTACGACCCCACCGTCGCCCAGGCGATCAAGCTCTACAGCCACGAGTACCGCCGCCCCCGGGGCGTGTACCTGTCCATCGACGACCCGGACGGCATCGAGCGGGCGTTCACCGACATGCGACTGGGCCCGGACGACGTCGACCTGATCGTGGCCTCCGACGCCGAGGAGATCCTGGGCATCGGCGACTGGGGCGTGGGCGGCGGCGCCGGCATCGCGACCGGCAAGCTGGCCGTCTACACGGCCGCCGCGGGCATCGACCCCGCCCGGGTCATCCCGGTCGCGCTCGATGTGGGCACCGACAACGAGGCGCTGCTGACCGAGCCGGCCTACGTCGGCAACCGCCACTCCCGGATCCGCGGCAAGCGGTACGACGACTTCATCGACGCCTACGTCAGCACGGCGACCCGGATGTTCCCCGGCGCCCTGCTGCACTGGGAGGACTTCGGCCCGTCGAACGCCCGCCGCATCCTGGACAGGTACACCGGCCGGATCTGCACCTTCAACGACGACATGCAGGGCACCGGCGCGATCGTGCTGGCCGCCCTGCTCAGCGCCGTCAAGGTGTCCGGAACCCCGATGCGCGAGCAGCGGATCGTCGTCTTCGGCGCGGGCACGGCCGGCACCGGCATCGCCGACCAGCTACGCGACGCGATGGTCCGCGACGGCCTGGACCGCGACACCGCCACCAGGCGGATCTGGCCGATCGACAAGCAGGGCCTGCTCACCAACGATATGAGCGGGCTGCGTGACTTCCAGCAGCCGTACGCCCGCCCGCGCGACGAGGTCTCCGGCTGGGCCCGGGACGGGCAGAGCATCTCGCTGGCCGAGGTCGTTCGGCGGGTCAAGCCGACCATGCTGCTGGGCACCTCCACCGTGCACGGCGCGTTCACGGAGGAGATCGTGCGGGCGATGGCGGCGGGCGTGGACCGGCCGATCATCTTCCCGATCTCCAACCCGACCGAGCGCATCGAGGCGATGCCCGCCGACCTGATCCGGTGGAGCGGCGGGCGGGCCCTGATCGCCACCGGCATCCCGATCGACCCGATCACCCACGACGGCGTCACCTACGTCATCGCCCAGGCCAACAACGCCCTGCTGTATCCCGGGCTGGGGCTGGGCACGGTGGTCGCCAGGGCCCGGCAGGTCAGCCCCGGCATGCTCCAGGCCGCCGCCGAGGCGGTCGCGGGCCTGGTCGACGTCTCGGCCCCGGGGGCGTCCCTGCTGCCCCAGGTCGACAACCTGCGCGAGGTCTCGGCCACCGTCGCCGTCGCCGTCGCCGACCGGGCCGCCGAGGAGCACCTGGCCCGCGTCGACCTGCGCGACACGGTGCAGCAGGTCCAGGACACGATGTGGCAGCCCGTCTACCGCCGCGTCCACGGGAACGGGCAGTGAGCGCGCCGCGGGTCCGCGACGTGCCGATCGGGCTGCGGGCCACCGGCACCCGGACGGAGAGCGACTCGCTGGGCACGGTGGACGTACCTGCCGGGCACTACTGGGGCGCGCAGACCCAGCGGTCGCTGATCCACTTCGACATCGGCGACGATCGCATGCCCAAGGCCGTCTACCACGCCTACGGCTACATCAAGAAGGCCGCCGCGATCGTCAACGCCCGCGCCGGCCGCCTGCCCCGGTGGCAGGCCGACCTGATCTGCCGGGTCGCCGACGAGGTCATCCGCGGCGAGCTGGACAGCGAGTTCCCGCTGTACGTGTGGCAGACCGGCTCCGGCACCCAGTCGAACATGAACGTCAACGAGGTGATCTCCAACCGGGCGATCCAGCTCGTCGGCGGGAAGCTGGGCAGCAAGGACCCCATCCACCCGAACGACCAGGTGAACATGGGCCAGTCGTCCAACGACACCTTCGTCACCGCCATGCACCTGGCCGCCGCCGAGGCCGTCGACGACCACGTGCTGCCCGCCGCGACGCGGCTGCGCGAGGCCGCCGAGGCCAAGAGCCGGCAGTGGGCGCACGAGGTCAAGATCGGGCGTACCCATCTGGAGGACGCCACGCCGCTGACCGTCGGCCAGGAGTGGTCGGGCTACGCGGCGCAGCTCGGCGACGCCATCGACCATCTCGAACGCACCCGCAAGGGGCTCTACCGGCTGGCCGTCGGCGGCACCGCGGTCGGCACCGGGCTGAACGCGCCGCCGGGGTTCGGCAAGGAGGTGGCCGGGCAGCTCGCCGAGCTCACCGGGCGGCCCTTCACCAGCGCGCCGAACAAGTTCGCCGCCCAGGCGTCCTGCGACCACCTCGTACGGGTCTCGGCGGCGCTGCGCACCCTGGCCGTGCCGCTGTTCAAGTTCGCCAACGATGTGCGCTGGCTCGGCTCGGGGCCGCGTACCGGGCTGCACGAGCTGATCCTGCCGGCCAACGAGCCCGGTTCGTCGATCATGCCGGGCAAGGTCAACCCGACCCAGGCCGAGGCCCTGCTCATGGTCGCCGTCCAGGTGTGCGGCAACGACACGGCCGTCTCGATGGCCGGCGCCGAGGGCAACTTCGAGCTGAACGCCTTCCGCCCGGTCATCATCAAGAACGTCCTGCACTCGGCGCGCATCCTGGCCGACATGATGGACCACTTCCGCGAGTTCCTCGTCGAGGGGGCCCGGCTCGACACGGACCGGCTGCACCACAACGTCGACCACTCGATCATGATGGTGACCGCGCTCAGCCCCGTCGTCGGCTACGACCGGGCCGCCCGCATCGCCCACCACGCGCTGGACCACGGCCTCCCGCTCAAGGCCGCCGCACTCCAGTGCGGCATCACGGAGGACCTCTACGACCGGATCGTCAAACCGGAAAACCTCACCAAGCCCGGGGTGCCCTCCCCGGACGGCCACCGCCGGCCCTGACCGCCGCGCCCTGCCGCCGTGGTGGCCGACGGGAAGGGGTGTCAGGCGGGAAGGGGTGTCAGGCGGGCACGTGGGCCGGCTCCGGCTCGTCGGCCAGGTACGGCGGGGCCGGCTCGTACTGGATCGACCGGCGTACCAGGCGGGCGTGGTCGCGGCCGTGGAGGCGCCCGACGAGCCACAACGCCATGTCGATCCCCGCGGACACGCCCTGGCTGGACACCAGGTTGCCGTCCGCCACGTAACGGGCGTCGCGCACGACGGTGAGGTCGCCGAGCCGCTCCAGCTCGTCCTCCAGGGCCCGTTCCGTGGCCACCCGGCGACCGCATGACACCCCCGCGGCGCGCATCAGGAACGCTCCGGTGCACACGCTCGTGACCCACTCGACGCTCGCGGCCGTGCTCCTGATCCACTCCATGATCGCGAGGTTGCGCATGCTCCTGCACCCCGTCGAAGACCAGGATCCCGTAAGTGGTCATCGTGCTTCCTCTCTGTTGAGCACACGGTTCTTCTCGCGTACGACGTCGTCGGCCGGGGCGGTCCGCGCGTCGGCGACCAGGCCGGCGACCACGAGCGCGCCCCCGGCGAGATCCAGCCACGTCACCCGCTCCCTCAGCACGAGCACCGCGCCGAGCATCCCGAACACCGGGATCAGCGTGAGGTAGGTGGCCGCGCGCGCCACCGGCATCCGCGTGAGCGCGGTGAGGTAGAGCCAGAACGGCAGCGCGTAGTTGAGGATGCCGGCCCCGGCGGCCAGCAGCAGCCCGCCGGGCGTGGCCGAGGGCCACAGCGGCGGACCGGCCAGTACGGACTGGCAGACGATCACGAACCCCAGCGCCCACACCTGCTGGGTGAGCGCGGCGGGCAGCGGCGCCACGGTCGCGACCTGCCTGGCGGCCACCACGACGTAGAGCGCGGCGGCGGCGACGCTCGCGACGGCCCGCTCCTAAACTCAATGACATGGAGGCGTTATCCGGAAAAACCGCAACATGGCATTTTGATCATGAAAAGGTGGTTATTCAGTTCAATTCCCGGTGGCGTACGCACAGGCTGCTGAAGGTGCTCGCCCGTTGCGAGGTCCCCGTGGCGGCCATCGAGGCGGTGGAGTTCGCGGCCGCCGGGAAGAAGGGCTGGCGGTTGCGGTTGCGGCTGCGCGAACGGGCCGACCCGTACGCCGCCGTCGGGGCACTGCTCGCCGAGGGAGGGCAGCCGTTCCTGCTGACCGGCGGACCCGAGACGGAGCTGGTCGCCGAGTACCAGGCCGACCAGCTCAGGCTCGCCGCGGAGACCGCGCGCCCGGATGACGGCCTGCGCCCTGCGGAGGAGTACGCCCTCGGGCTCGTCCCGCCCGTGCCGCTGTCCATCCGGACGTCGGAGGGCACGGCGATGTTCGACGGCGAGACGGTCCGGCTGGAGTGGTCCGACGAGGCCGGGTCCCGCAAGGCCACCAGGCGCCGGATGGCGTACGCGCTGCGGGACATCCGGCGGGTCGACTGGTTCCCCCAGAGATCGTCGGGCGAGGGCCACCTGCGGATCGTGACCCGCGACGAGGACCCGGACGCCAAGCCCACCAAACCGAGCAAGGACTTCGCCTGCCTGCTCACCGAGGACAGCGCCAAGCAGGACGCCTGGACACTGGTGATGGCCGCGACCGTGACCGCGCACCTGTGGGCGAAGGCAGACCGGGAAACCGGGCGCGCGCAGCTCACCGCCGCCCAGGACACCGACTCCCCGACCGTCTACGACAGCATCAGGGAGCTGGGACGCCTGCACACCGAGGGCCTGCTCACCGACGAGGAGTTCGCGTCGAAGAAGGCGGAGCTCCTCGACCGCCTGTGAGCCGCCGGGCGGAGCGTGCCGCGACGGCTCCCCCGGCCCTGCCCGACGCGAACGACGACACCGCCCGCCTCCTCCGGTCGGGAGCCTCGTTCCGGAGGAAGGGGCGGCGGGTCGCGCTGGAGGTGTCGCTAGCCCTTGACCTCGCGCAGGCGGCCGGTTTCGACCTCGTAGACGAAGCCGCGCACGGCGTCGCGGTGCGGGATGAACGGATCGGCCTTGATCCGGGCCACCGACTGGAGCACGTCCTCCTCCAGGTCGGTGAACGCCTCGGCGGACCAGTCGGGCTTGATGCCGACCTCGGCGCGGATGCTCTCCTTGAAGGCGTCGTCGGTGAAGGTCAGCATGCCGCAGTCGGTGTGGTGGATGAGAATGATCTCCCGGGTGCCCAGCAGCCGCTGGCTGATGGCCAGGCTGCGGCGCTCGTCGGCGGTGACGACCCCGCCGGCGTTGCGGATGACGTGCGCGTCGCCCTCGCTGAGCCCCAGCAGGGCGTAGATGTTGAGGCGGGCGTCCATGCAGGCGAGCACGGCCAGACCTCTGGCGGGCGGCAGCGGCAGGTGCCCCTTGCGGAAGGAGGCGGCGTAGCGCTCGGCGTTGGCCAGCAGTTCGTCGGTGACGCTCATCGGATCTCCTCGGTCACATGGTGGACCCTTCAACCATTACCGATAATTCCTACATAATCAATAGGTTTATTGGCTCAGGCTGCCGCGCCCACCCTCTCCGCTATTTCCGGCCTCGATGCCGCCGGTTGGTCGGCGCACAGCCTATCGGCGACCCCAGCCGCCTGACCTGCCTTGATAGACATTGCCTTTCAGCCAATCGAAGAATTCGATTGGACGCGTGCATCGGCGATACCCGATGGTGCAAGTGTGCCCTCTGATCGAAAGGCTGGTAATGACGCCGTCTTCGTCGCAGTCTCTTGAAGCTTCGTCGCAGTCTCTTGAAGATCGAGTACGCTCGGCCGTCGCGCGGCACCGCAACGACCGGGGTGCTCTGCTCCCGATCCTGCACACGCTCATGGAGGATCTGGGGCACATCGATCCTGAGGCGATCCCCATCCTCGCCGACGAGCTGAATCTGTCAAGAGCCGACGTGCACGGCGTCGTCACCTTCTACCACGACTTCCGGCAGAGCGCTCCTGGCCGTACGACGATCCGGATCTGCCGGGCGGAGGCGTGTCAGGCCGTGGGCGCGGCCGGGCTGGTCGACCGGGCGAAAGACCGGCTCGGCGTCGGCCTCGGGGAGACCACGCCGGACGGGGCGGTCACCCTGGAGCAGGTCTTCTGCCTGGGCAACTGCGCGACCGGCCCGTCCGTACAGGTCGGCGACCGGCTGTACGGCAGGGTCGGGCCGCAGGAGCTCGACCGTCTCCTGGAGGTCTCCGCGTGAGCGAGGTCCACCGCGAACCAGACACCGGTGCCTCCGTCGGCGGGCCGGTGACGGTCTACGTCCCGTGCGACTCCGCCGCCCGTTCCGTGGGGGCCGACCAGGTCGCCGAACGGATCGCCGAGGCGGCCGGCCCCCGGGCCCGGGTCGTGCGCAACGGTTCGCGCGGCATGCTGTGGCTCGAACCCCTGGTCGAGGTGGCGACACCGGCCGGCCGGGTGGCGTACGGGCCGGTGACTCCCCACGACGTCGACGACCTGCTCGACGCGGGGCTCCTGGACGGCGCCGCGCACCCCCTGTGTCTCGGCCCGACCGAGGAGATCGCCTGGCTGCGCGACCAGACGCGGGTGACGTTCGCGCGGGTCGGCGTGATCGACCCCGTCTCCCTCGACGACTACGCCGCCCACGGCGGGCTCGCCGGGCTGCGCCGCGCGCTGTCCCTCACCCCCGAGCAGGTGGTCGCCGAGGTGACCGACTCCGGGCTGCGCGGCCGTGGCGGCGCCGGCTTCCCCGCGGGCATCAAGTGGAAGACCGTGCTCGGCGCCGAGTCGGAGCTGAAGTTCGTCTGCTGCAACGCCGACGAGGGCGACAGCGGCACCTTCGCCGACCGGATGCTGATGGAGGGCGACCCGTTCACGCTCATCGAGGGCATGACGATCGCCGCCTGGGCGGTCGGGGCGAGCGAGGGCTACGTCTACATCCGCTCCGAGTACCCCGACGCCGTGGCCGCGATGCGGACGGCGATCGACGTCGCCTACGCGCGGGGCTGGCTCGGCAAGCGGGTCCTCGACCACGACTTCAGCTTCGACCTGTTCGTCCGGGTCGGCGGCGGGGCGTACATCTGCGGTGAAGAGACCTCCATGCTGGAGAGCCTGGAGGGCAAACGGGGCATGGTACGCGCCAAGCCGCCGATCCCGGCCCTGGAGGGCCTGTTCGGCAAGCCCACCGTGGTCAACAACGTGCTGACCCTGGGCTCGGTCCCGATGATCCTGGCCGACGGCGCGCAGGCGTTCGCCGACCTCGGGACGGGCCGCTCGCGCGGCACCCAGGTCTTCCAGCTCGGCGGCAACGTCGCCCGCGGCGGCATCGTGGAGACCGCGTTCGGCATCACCCTCGGCGAGCTGGTGGAGGGCTACGGCGGCGGCACCCGCTCGGGCCGGCCGGTGCGGGCCGTACAGGTCGGCGGGCCGCTCGGCGCCTACCTGCCGACGTCCAGGTTCGAGCTGCCCATGGACTACGAGGCGTTCGCCGCGGCGGGCGCGATGGTGGGTCACGGCGGCGTGGTGGTGTTCGACGACACCGTGGACATGGCGGGGCAGGCCAGGTTCGCCATGGAGTTCTGTGCCGCCGAGTCGTGCGGCAAGTGCACGCCGTGCCGGATCGGCGCGGTGCGCGGGGTCGAGGTCATCGACAGGATCGTCGCGGGCGAGAACCGCGGCGCCAACCTGAAGCTGCTCAACGACCTGTGCCATCTGATGACCGAGGGCTCGCTCTGCGCGATGGGCGGCCTGACCCCCATGCCGGTGCAGAGCGCACTCACCCACTTCCCCGGCGACTTCGGAGCGACGACGGAGGAACGGCAATGAGCCTCATCAAAGAGCATGACTACGGCACTCCGGCCCGCTCGGGCGAGGCGACCGTGTCCGTGGAGATCGACGGCAAGACGGTGCAGGTCCCGGAGGGGACCTCGGTGATGCGCGCCGCCGCCGAGTGCGGCATCGACATCCCGAAGCTGTGCGCCACCGACAGTCTGGAACCCTTCGGCTCGTGCCGGCTGTGCCTGGTCGACATCGACGGCCGCAGGGGCTCCCCGGCGTCCTGCACCACCCCGGTGGCCGACGGGATGAAGGTCCGCACCCAGACGCCCGAGCTGGCCGAGCTGCGCCGCGGCGTCATGGAGCTGTACATCTCCGACCACCCGCTGGACTGCCTGACCTGTCCCGCCAACGGCGGCTGCGAGCTGCAGGACATGTCCGGCGTGGTCGGCCTGCGGGAGGTCCGCTACGGCTTCGACGGCGAGAACCACCTCGACCTGCCGACCGACAGCACCAACCCCTACTTCGACTTCGACGCGAGCAAGTGCATCGCCTGCTCGCGCTGCGTGCGCGCCTGCGGTGAGGTGCAGGGCACCTTCGCGCTGACGATCGAGGGGCGCGGGTTCGAGTCGAAGGTGGCCGCGGGCGCGGGCGGCACGTTCATGGAGTCCGACTGCGTCTCCTGCGGCGCCTGTGTGCAGGCGTGCCCGACGTCCACGCTGCAGGAGCGGTCCGTGGTCGAGCTGGGCATGCCGAACCGCAGCGTGCTCACCACCTGCGCGTACTGCGGCGTGGGCTGCTCGTTCAAGGCCGAGCTGCGGGGTGACGAGGTCGTCCGGATGGTGCCGTACAAGGACGGCAAGGCCAACGAGGGGCACTCCTGCGTCAAGGGCCGTTTCGCCTTCGGCTACGCCTCGCACCCCGACCGGCAGCTCAAGCCGATGCTGCGCGAGCGGATCACCGACCCGTGGCGCGAGGTCGAGTGGGAGGAGGCCATCGGCTACGTCGGCAGCCGCATGCTGGAGATCCAGGCCAGGTACGGCGCCGGCGCGATCGGCGGCATCAGCTCCTCCCGGTGCACCAACGAGGAGGTCTACGTCGTCCAGAAGATGGTGCGCGCCGCCTTCGGCAACAACAACGTGGACACCTGCGCCCGCGTCTGCCACTCCCCGACCGGCTACGGCCTCAAGCAGACGTACGGCACGTCGGCCGGCACCCAGGACTTCAAGTCGGTCGACAAGGCCGACGTCATCCTGGTCATCGGGGCCAACCCGACCGACGCCCACCCGGTGTTCGGCTCGCGGATCAAGCGCCGGCTGCGCCAGGGCGCCAAGCTCATCGTGGCCGACCCGCGCCGGATCGACCTGGTGCGCTCCCCGCACATCCAGGCCGAGCACCACCTGCAGATCCAGCCCGGCTCCAACGTGGCGCTGATCAACGCCATGGGCCACGTAGTGGTGACCGAGGGCCTGGTCGACCGGGAGTTCGTGGAAGAGCGCTGCGAGGACTTCACCGAGTGGGAGCGGTTCATCTCCGCCCCCGAGCACAGCCCCGAGGCGGTCGAGTCGATCACCGGCGTCCCCGCCGCCGACCTGCGCGCCGCGACCCGCCTGTACGCGGGCGCGCACAACTCCACCATCATGTACGGCCTCGGAGTCACCGAGCACAGCCAGGGCTCGACCATGGTCATGGGCATGGCCAACCTCGCCATGGCCACCGGCAACATCGGCCGCGAGGGCGTCGGGGTGAACCCGCTGCGCGGGCAGAACAACGTACAGGGCTCGTGCGACATGGGCTCCTTCCCGCACGAGCTGCCCGGCTACCGGCACGTCTCCGACGACGTGGTCCGCGGCACCTTCGAGACGCTGTGGGGCCGGGTGCTGCACTCCGAGCCGGGCCTGCGCATCCCCAACATGTTCGACGCCGCGATCGACGGCACGTTCATGGGGCTGTTCGTGCACGGTGAGGACATCGTCCAGTCCGACCCGAACACCAAGCACGTCACCGCCGCCCTGTCGGCGATGGACCTGGTGGTCGTCCAGGACCTGTTCCTCAACGAGACCTCCAAGTACGCGCACGTCTTCCTGCCGGGCACCTCGTTCCTGGAGAAGAACGGCACGTTCACCAACGCCGAGCGCCGCATCAACCGGGTCCGCCCGGTGATGGCCCCGAAGACCGGCAAGCACGAGTGGGAGATCGTCTGCGAGATCGCGCAGGCGATGGGCTACCCGATGAAGTACGACGACTCCGCGCAGATCATGGACGAGGTCGCGATGACCACGCCCAGCTTCGCCGGGGTGTCGTTCGCCAAGCTCGACGAGGTCGGCAGCGTCCAGTGGCCGTGCAACGACGCGGCGCCCGAGGGCACCCCGATCATGCACATCGACGGGTTCGTCCGCGGCAAGGGCCGGTTCGTGCTGACCGACTACGTCCCGACCCAGGAACGCAGCACCCGCAAGTTCCCGCTGATCCTGACGACCGGGCGCATCCTGTCGCAGTACAACGTGGGCGCGCAGACCCGGCGTACCGGGAACACCGCCTGGCACCCTGAGGACCTGCTGGAGATGCACCCGCACGACGCCGAGGTGCGCGGCATCCGCGACGGCGACACCGTGGCGCTGGCCAGCCGGGTCGGCGAGACCAGCCTCCGGGTCAAGATCGCCGAGCGGATGCCGGTCGGGGTGGTCTACACGACCTTCCACCACCCGGTGACCGGCGCCAACGTGGTGACCACCGAGAACTCCGACTGGGCGACCAACTGCCCCGAATACAAGGTGACCGCGGTGCAGGTCTCGCTGCCGCACCCGGCTCCCGCACAGGTGAAGTGATCACGTGGCCGCGACGCAGACCCCCTCGCACATCCGCCTGTCGAACGAGATCGCGGTGCAGTTCCACGGCCGCGACCCGGCCTGGGCGGCCGAGCAGATAGCCGCCCACATCCGCTCCTTCTGGGATCCCCGGATGCGGGCCAGGCTGATCGCCGACGCGTCCATCGACGGGCTGCTGGACCCGCTGGTCGTGGCCGCCGCCGCGCTCCTGCCTCCGGCGCGCGAGGCCCACTGATCGCGACGGTCCCGCCCCTGGTGTCAGGGGCGGGACCCCGGTCCGAGTTCGCGATCAGCGCTCCGCGATGATGAGCACATGGCCGATCATGTCGTTCTGTTCTCCTACGGCACGCTGCGCCGGCGTGCGGTGCAGCTCTCGGTGTTCGGACGCGAGATCGCCGGCGCCCCCGACCGGTTGCCCGGCTACCGGCTGTCCATGCTGGAGATCACCGATCCGCACGTGATCGCGGTGAGCGGGGCCACGCACCATCCGATCCTGACGGCCACCGGCGATCCGGCCGACCTGGTGGAGGGCACCGCGCTCCAGATCACCGCGGACGAGCTGGCCGCGGCCGACGCCTACGAGGTCGACGACTACCGGCGCGCTCTCGTACCGCTGGAGTCCGGGCGGCGCGGCTGGGTGTACGCGGCGGACCACGGCGACCGCTGACGGGCTCAGCCGCCGGCGGGCCCGTCCTCCTCCTTCATCAGCAGGTCGAGCAGGCCGGGGAAGCGCGCGTCGAGGTCGTCCCTGCGCAAGGTGATGAACAGCTTGCGCCCCTCCGGCCGCTGGGTGATCACCCCCGCCTCGCGCAGCACCCGCCAGTGCGTGGTCAGCGTGGACTTCGGCACGCCCGGCACGATCGAGCCGCAGAACTGCTCCTCCCCCGCTCCCAGGGCCCGCACGATCCTCGCGCGGACCGGGTGGCCGAGCGCCGCGAGCACGTCCAGCAGGTCTATCTGGTCACGTGACGGGTGCAGCATGACCCGATTGTACGCACGTCCCGAACAGCGAGTTTGACGAACCACCCCCATTCGTACGAACATTCCGAACCGTACGTGTTTCCCGGACAATCGCTCTCGGGCGTAGGAGGTGGGGATGTACGACGTCGCGATCGTGGGCGGCGGACCCGTGGGCATGCTGCTGGCCGGCGAACTCGGGCTGCAGGGCGTCCATCCGGTCGTGCTCGAACGGCTGGCGGTCCCGTCCCAGGAGTCCAAGGCGGGCACGCTGCACGCGCGCACCGCGCAGAGCCTCGACCGGCGCGGCCTGCTGGACGCGGTCGGCAGGGCGAGCACGGGAAGCGTCAGCTTCCACTTCTCCGGCATGTTCGGGCTCGACCTCGGCGCGGTCGTGGAGGAGGGCGCGAGCATCGTCGGCAGCCCTCAGGCGTGGGCCGAGCAGGTCTTCGCCCGCCGCGCCGCCGCGCTGGGCGCCGAGCTGAGGCGGGGGCAGGAGGTCACAGGCCTGGTCCGGCACGACGACCATGTGGCGCTCACCGTCAACGGGCGCGAGCTGACCGCCCGCTACGTCGTCGGCGCCGACGGCGCGCGCAGCGTGGTCCGCCGCGCCGCCGGCATCCCGTTCACCGGCACGCCCGCGCGGGTGGCCGCGCTCATGGGCGACGTACGGCTGCTCGACCCGTACGGCGTGCCGCCCGGCTACACCCGCACCCCGCGCGGCTGGATCATCGTCTGGCTCCACCCCGCCGGGCACAGCCGCGTCACCACCTACGACTTCCGTGCCCCGCACCCCGACCGCCAGGCCCCGGTCACGCTCACCGAGCTGCGGGAGGCGGCCGAGCACATCCTCGACCGGCCGGTCCCCATGGCCGACCCGGTGAACCTGTCCCGCTACGGCGACGCCGCACTGCAGGCGGAGACGTACCGCGCGGGCCGGGTGCTGCTCGCGGGCGACGCCGCCCACGTGCACTTCCCCTGGGGCGGCCAAGGGCTGAACACCGGGCTGGAGGACGCGTTCAACCTGGGCTGGAAGCTCGCCGCGCACCTGCACGGGCACGCCCCCGACGGCCTGCTCGACACCTACCACGCGGAGCGGCACCCGGTGGCCGCCCGCGTCCTGTGGAACGTACGCGCGCAGACCGCGCTCGCCCACCCGGACCCGTCGGTCGATCCGCTGCGTGAGCTGTTCGCGGAGCTGATGCGGTTCGACGAGGTCAACACCCACCTCAGCGGGATGATCACCGGCGTCCACACCGCCTACGACGTGGGCGTGCCCGGGGCCGGGCGGATGCTGTCCGACCTGGTGCTGAAGACCACCGCCGGGCCGGTCAGGCTGGTGGAGCTGCTGCACGCGGGCCGCCCGCTGCTGCTCGACCTTTCCGGCCGCGACGACCTCGTGACGGAGGCGACCGGCTGGGCCGACCGGGTGGACGTGGTCAGGGCCCGCGCCGACCACCCCGCCGAGGCCCTGCTGATC
Source organism: Nonomuraea antimicrobica (assembly GCF_039536965.1). Taxonomy (NCBI): domain Bacteria; kingdom Bacillati; phylum Actinomycetota; class Actinomycetes; order Streptosporangiales; family Streptosporangiaceae; genus Nonomuraea; species Nonomuraea antimicrobica. The sequence continues at coordinate 69,027 of NZ_BAAAZP010000111.1, forward strand.
CGCCCCGACGGATACGTGGCCTGGACCTCCGAAGCCACCGGACACCGGCTGCGCGACTCACTGGAACGCTGGTTCGGCCGGAGCACCACAACCGGGTGAGCAGCACGAGCGCTCGCGCACGATCGTGGTAGCGGAACCCCATCTCGTTTCCGAGGACGCCCCGGGGTGGCCGGCTCAACCGGCGAACGCGGTCGACGGCCTGCCGACGGCGCCCGTGCCGGCGAGGGCGAACACGGACCCGGCCGGGTCGCCGTCGGCGAGGTCGAGCCCCTCACGAGCCGACGTGACGTACAGGACGTCGAGGCGGGGCCCGCCGAACGCGCAGGAGGACGGCTGGTGCACGGGCATCGGGTACTCGCCGAGCAGGTCCCCGTCCGGAGAGATCCTGGCCAGGCGGTCGCCGCCCCAGATCGCGACCCACAGGCATCCCGCCGCGTCGACGGTGAGGCCGTCCGGCAGGCCGGAGTGCGCGGGGATCCGGAACAACGTGCGTCGCCGGCCGATCCGGGTGGACCCGGGTTCGGTGTCGAACGCCGAGATCTCCCCGGCGATGCTGTCGGCGAGGTAGAAGGTGTGCCCGTCGGGGCTCCAGTCGAGCCCGTTGGGCAGTGCCAGGTCGTCCAGGACGACGCGGCTCGTCCAGTCCGGCATGAGGACGTGCAGCGCGCCCTTGCCAGGCTCGAAGTCCATCGCCGTGCTGCCGGCCCAGAGCCGCCCCTGACTGTCGCACTTGGCGTCGTTCATGCGCTCGCCGTCGGGCAGGATCGCGCGCCGGACGGTCATCGATCCGTCGGCTTCGACGCTCGCGAACCCTTCCGCCGTCGCGGCGACGAAGCCTCCGCCGCGTCGTGGCACCGCCGCGCCGACGAGCGTCGGCAGCTCGATGCTGGTGGTACGGCCGACGGCCGGATCGCTGGTGTGGATGTGCCCGGCGGGGATGTCGACCCAGTGCAGGCGGCGGGTCCCGGCCACCCACACCGGGCCTTCGCCGACCCTGGCCCGGCCGGGGACCGCGACCTCTGCCGTCATCCGGAGTCCTCCCTCGACTGTCCAGGTCGCCGGTGTCGTGGTCGTGGCGAGGCGTTCATCCCGGCAGCACCACGGCGGCGTGGGCCAGCAGCCCGCCGTCGACGGGCAGCGCGACGCCGGTGATGAAGCTGGCGCGGTCGCCGGCCAGGAAGGCGATGGCCTCGGCGACCTCGTCCGGTCGCGCCACCCGGCCCAGCGGGTGCATGCGTCCCCACGCCTCGACGAGCTCCTGAGTGCCCTCGTCGCTGCCGTCGGAGAAGGCACGGGCCGAGGACCGCAGCATCGGGGTGTCCACCGACGCGGGACAGACGGTGTTGGCCCTGATCCCGTTCTTCGCCTCGTCGATCGCGATCGACCTGGCCAGCGCGTTGAGCGCTCCCTTGCTGGTCGTGTACGCGGCGACGGCGCTCTGCGTGACGAACGCCTGAACGGAGGAGACGATCACGATCGAGCCCGCGCCACGGGCGCGCAGGTACGGCAGCGCGTGCTTGACGACGTGAAAGGCGCCGGTCACGTTGACGGCGAGGACCTCGTTCCATTCGTCGGCGCCGGTCGTCGCGGTCGTGCCGTAGCGCTGGATCCCGGCGGCGGCCACGACGATGTCGAGCCCGCCGTGCGCGGTGGCGACGTTCTCGGCGAGCCGCGCGGTGGCGCTCTCGTCGGTGACGTCGAGCTCGACGTGTTCGACGCCTGGAAGCGGCGGCTCGGCGCCACGGGTCGGAGGCACGCCCGCGGCCACGACCGTAGCGCCGCGTGCCGCGAGCAGCCGGGCGGTCGCCCGTCCGATGCCGCTGTGCCCACCGGTGACGATGGCGACCTTGCCGTCGAACTCCGCCACGTTCCACTCCCTCGATGTCGTCCGCGGGCCGCTTGCTGCGGGATCACTCTAAAACAACGTTGTCTCAGCCGCTAGTCTGATCTCCCGCAGCCCCGCTGTGGTCTCGTTGAGCGGTGAGGAGAAGAGCGCGTGACGGCTGAGTGGATCCGGTGGCCCGCCAACGTCGTGGCCAGGTTCGGCGGCGAACCCGTGGCCTTCGGCGGCGACTACAACCCCGAGCAGTGGGACGAGAGCGTGTGGCACGAGGACGTACGACTCATGCGCGAGGCCGGGGTCAACCTCGTCACCGTCGGCGTCTTCGCCTGGTCGACCCTGCAGCCCGAGCCCGACCGCTGGAACTTCGGCTGGCTCGACCGCGTGCTCGACCTCCTGCACGCGAACGACGTCGCCGTCGACCTCGCCACGGCCACCGCGTCGCCTCCGCCGTGGCTCACCACACGGTTCCCCGAGGTGCTGCCCGTCGATCGGCACGGGCGGACGATGTCGCAGGGCGGGCGCCAGGCGTGGTCGCCGTCGTCGCGGGTCTATCGCGAGCACTCGCTCGCGCTGGTGGAGCAGATGGCGGCACGCTACGGCGAGCACCCCGCCCTCGCGCTGTGGCACGTCTCCAACGAACTCGGCGGCCACAACTCGCGGTGCTACGGCGAGGAGAGCGCCGTGGCGTTCCGGGCCTGGCTGAGGGAGCGCTACCGGGACTCGCTCGACGACCTGAACGCCGCCTGGACGACCGCCGCGTGGAGCCAGACCTACTCGGCGTGGGAGGAGATCCAGCCGCCGAGGCTCACGTTCACGGACTCGAACCCCACTCAGGTGCTGGACTTCGACCGCTTCAGCTCCGACCGGCTCCGCGAGCAGCTTCGGGCGGAGATCGCGGTGCTGCGCCGGGTCACCCCGGCCGTGCCCATCACCACCAACATGGTGCTCTTCGACGCCGGGAAGAACATGGACTACAGCTCGTGGACCGCCGACCTGGATCTCGTCGCGAGCGACCACTACCTGAGGCCGGCGCGTGACGCGCACGTCGAGCTGTCGTTCTCGGCCGACCGCGCGCGCGGCCTGTCGAAGGGCGGCCGTTGGCTGCTCATGGAGACCGCGACCGGCGCCACAAGCTGGCGACCCGTCAACCCCGCCAAGCGCACCGGGCAGCTCCGGCGGGACGTGTTCGCCCATGTCGCCCGCGGGTCCGACGGGATCTGCTTCTTCCAGTGGCGGGCCGCCCGCGCGGGCGCCGAGCGGTTCCACTCCGCGATGCTCCCGCACGCGGGCGCCGAGAGCAGGAAGTTCCTGGAGGTGGCGGCGCTCGGCGCGGAGCTGCGCTCCTGTGCCGAGGTGCTCGGGACGCGGGTCGTCGCGGACTGCGCGCTGCTGTTCTCCGAGGAGGCGTGGTGGGCGGCCGAGCGGGAGTCGCATCCGCACAACGGACTGTCGTACATGGAGTCCGCGCTCGGCTGGTACCGGAGTCTGTGGGAGCTGGGCGTCACCGCCGACGTCGTGCCGCCGTCGGCCGACCTGTCGGGCTACCGGCTGATCGTCGTACCCCTGCTCTACCTGGTCTCCGACCGGGACGCGGCCGCCGTCGCCGCCGCGGCGGACGCGGGGGCGACCGTGATCGTCACCTACTTCTCCGGCATCGTCGACCCCCTCGACCGGGTACGGCTCGGCGGCTACCCCGGGGCGTTCCGCGAGCTGCTGGGGGTGCGCGTGGAGGAGTTCGCGCCCATGGCGGAAGGTGACCCCGAGGAGGTGGAGATCGACGGGGTCACGGGGCGCGCCCGGATCTCGACCTGGCACGAGCGGATCGATCTGACGGACGCGGTGGCCGAGGCCCGCTACCTCGGCGGCGACTTCGCGGGCGCACCGGCGGTCACGCGTGCGGCACGGGGCACGGGAGCGGCCTGGTACGTGGGCGTCGAGCTGCCCGCCGACGCCCGCGCGCGGCTGCTGGCGGCGATCACCGACCGGCCGGTGACAGGGTCGCAGGCCGGGATCGAGGTCGTGACCCGCCGGTCGGCCGATCGCGAGTACGCCTTCCTCATCAACCACGGCGACCGCGAGGCCACCGTCCCCGGGTCGGGAACCGACCTGCTGGACGGGTCCGTTCACGAGGGACGGATCACGGTGCCCGCGGGCGGGGTGCGGGTCGTCGGATCGGCCCGCTGAACGCATGAGGGGCCCGGCCGCCTCGCCGCGTACGAGGGCGAGGCGGCGAACGTACACTGTGCTCGTCGGACTGGAGAGACCTGGTGCTTCGCAACCCCACGATGAAGGACGTCGCGCACGAGGCCGGAGTCAGCCTGAAGACCGTCTCGCGGCACGTCAACGGGGAGACGAACATCGATCCCGGCCTCGCAGAGCGCATCAGCGCGGCGATCGTGAAGCTCGGCTACCGCCGCAACCTGTCCGCCGCGAGCATCCGACCAGGCCGTACGGGCAAGACCATCGGCCTGGTCATCAGCGACCTCGCCAACCCCTACTACTCCACGCTCGCCCGAGCCATCGAGAGCGTGGCGGACGCGGCCGGCTACCTCGTCACGATCGCCAGCTCGGAAGAGGACGGACGGCGCCACGACCGCCTGGTCGACCGGCTCATGGAGCAGCGGGTCGACGGCCTGATCGTGGTGCCGCCGCGGCGGGCCGCCCGCGACTGGTCCGAGGTCGCCGCCCCGATCCCGCCGCTGGTGCTCCTCGACCGGCCCCTGCCGTACGCGGGCGCCGACGCCGTGCTCGCCGACAACGCGGGCGGGGCGCGCGCGGCCACCCTGGCGCTCGCCTCCGCCGGAGCGCGGCGCATCGCGTTCGTCGGCGACTCGCTCGACATCTACACGATCCGCGAACGTCACGCCGGA